>JANXSY010000099.1 GCA_025356435.1 Isosphaeraceae bacterium
CGGTGCTATTGGCGGCGGGGTTAGTCGTAGCGACGGTCGCAGCAACTTGCGATTGAGCCGAGGTGGCTCCTAAGGAAGCGAGGAAGGCTCCGGACAGGATGTAAGTCACGATCGTCGAGCGGTTCAAATACTTCGTCGTGATGTCTCTCTGGTTTTGGGACCTAGGCGAACTGCAAGTTTAAAAGGCAAACATGATCGGAGCGGGAACGCCAACTAGAACGAGGTGTCCCCCACCGCTTCCCCTCCCGATCGAGTGCCGATTGCAGTCCAGACTAACGGGTCAATCGAATCTTTGACGAAATGGACCCCGCCATCCATCGTTAAGACATAAGAGCCCCCCGGGTGGAGGCTCCCCGCTGTGGTCGCACGCATATCGTTAGCAGCCACGCAGGATGGCCAATTCGGCGGCAGGGTATGGTTATTTCGCGTGTAGCTCATCATCCCATCGAGCCAAATTTGCCCTTTAAAGGCAGAGAATTGCTGGATATCACCCGGCGAGAGGGTCGAGCAGGCGCGGGCGAAGGCGGCTTGATCGCTCGCTGTATCCGAGAAGCAGCCGCGGAGCCGGTAATCAGACCCAAGGCGGGACGGCCGCTCGCGAGTACCCGGTCCAACGACCCATTCGGCAATGCTCACGGTCTGGCTCAGCCCGTCCGTGATGTGACGCGCCGCTAACGGGCGTCCGATGAACACGCCCTCTCCGCGGAGCGAGTCATGACCGGCATTGCCCCGCGTAATTGATAGCGTTCGCGGCCTCGGGCGTCGCCCGCGAGCCGTCCGACGGGCAGAGGAATTGCCCGGGTACCAACATGGATACGGTGATGTTGGCATTGTCATCGGGATGAATCGCCATGTTAATCGAATTGTAGAGGGCGGTTTATTCCAGGTAGGGCAGAATCTGGATGAGATACGATCCACCAAAAGGTCGTAACCTTCCCTGCGCGACCCCCGACTGGGAACGTGTTGTGACTGTCGGCATGGTTATGGATGGCGAGGCCGATAGTCTTCAACTTTGAGGCGCAGGTGACCCGCCGCGCCGCCTCCCGCGCCTGTTGAACCGCAGGCAGGATCAAGGCGACCAGGACCGCGATGATGAGGATGACAACCAACAACTCGATGAGAGTAAATCCACGGCTACGCGCGATCGGTTTCATCGAAGCGGCCTGCTCTGCCAAGGTGGCGGAACATCCCTATACCCAACTCTGACAGACAACCCTCATTCATACTCGATAAATTTTTGCTGGATCTCTGAATGATGATCCAGACGTACTTAAGGCACGCATGTCGCTCCAAGGCCCGTTCAGACAATCCCTGCTCGAACCGCCGCATCAATCTCCATTGCATCAGAGAAGCCGAAATCAACGCGGTCGAGCACCAACGCGGCCGAGGCCGAGGCGCGTTCCGCTGCAAGTCGGATCATGTCGTCCGGGGTCGTGCCGGGTGTCCAGCCCTGATCGAGCAGGCTCGTGAGCAGCGTCGATGCAAATGCCTCGCCGGCTCGGTTGGTGTCGCGAGGCGGGTTGCGACGGGGGAAAACGGGCACTTCGAGGCAGCCGGTATCTCCGGTCGGTGTCGTGTAGCGGATCTCAGCCCCGCGCGGGCCGTCGGTCACGGCGAGGATCGAGACGCGCCAGGCGACCTCTTCGCGATCGTCGAGCGATTCCCACTCGGTCCGATTGCAGCAGAGGATGTCGATATCCTTCGCAAATCGCGAGACCCTCGGCTCGGTGTCGGTCATGTTCCGCATGGCCGGGGCGAACATGCGGACTCGGGCATTCTTCGATGAAAGCGCACTCGCGGCACGTCGGTTCGTCATTGAGGCGGCGACGAGTAGGTCGCAGGGTTCGTCGTTGTGCGAGGCGAAGGGAGTCTCCCCGAGGCCCGGGTCGCGGAAGCCGATCGGCAGTTTGTCGCCGAATTCGCCGCTGGAGATCAGGAGGGTCCACTCGCCGATCCGGCCAGGGACCACGATCGGCCGATGATCGATCCCGGACGCTTGGAGCAGCTGGACGACTTGCGCATTGATCGGGTCGGATTCGTCTCCGATCACGAGGCAGAGCTTGCCCCCGAGGGCCTTGGCATAGCCTGCCCCCATGCCGCCGAGGTCATCCTGCCAGGCCGTGCAGCGCAGCGCCCGGCTTGGCTTCGCGTTTGTCTCGCCTTCGAGCCGGACGAGTCCCGACGGCCCTGGCCAATCGTCCGGGAGGTCGATGGAGAGATCGCCTTGAGGAAGGCCGCTGACCTGGATGCGTCGCGACGAATCGACGCTCTCCCAGTGTCCGAGCGAACTGCGGTCGACGACGCCTCCGACGTTCGGATCGATCAAGGGACGATCGACGCGGACGACGCGATCGAGATAGGCGGGGCCGAACACGAGGGTCTTCCGGGGTGTCGACACGGGGGCAAGATCCTCAACCGAGGTATCAGGGCGAGACCACGGTCGATTATACTGAGATTTTGCTCGAACGGGCTCGTCGTGAAGGAGGCGGTCGTTGGCGGCGGATACGGATCTCTCGGTCGAATCGCTCGATCACCCGGTCGATAACGCCCCGGTGCGGACGATCACTCATAATGGGCTGACCATCGAGGGCTACTCACGGGCAGCCGTCCAGACTTACTGGCGACTCCCCGAGATGAAGCTCGGTTTCGACCTCGGCGTCCAGCCCTGGTCGTTCATGTCGACCCCCAACTGGTTCCTCTCGCACACCCACCTCGACCACGTTGCCGCGCTGCCGGTTTACGTCGCGCGACGGCGGATGATGAAGATGGAGCCGCCGACGATCTACGTCCCGGCGGGCTCGGTCGAGGCGATCGAGCAACTTCTCCGCGCCTTCCAGAAGCTCGACCGAGGCGCGATGCCGGTCAAGCTTGTTGGGCTGGAGCCGAACACCGAGATCGAACTCTCGCGTGAATTGGTGGTCTCGGTCTTCCCGACCCGCCACACGATTCCCTCGCTGGGGTTCCTGGTCTGGGAACGTCGTCGGAAGCTCAAGCCCGAATATCACGACCTCTCGGGAGACGAGATCCGCGACATCCGGCTCTCGGGCGTTGAGGTCTCGGCCGAAATCCGCATCCCGAAGGTGGCCTATCTCGGCGACACAGCCCCCCAGGGGCTCGACGTTTTCCCCGACGTCTACAAGGCCGAGGTGCTCATCATGGAGATGACATTCGTCGCCCCCGGCGAGCGGGCCGACAAGATTCACAAGTATGGCCACACCCACCTTGATGACTTCATCGAACGCGCTGATCGGTTCGAGAACGAGTTGATCATCGCCTCGCACTTCAGCACGAGGCTCCATCCCGACCAGATTCAGCGGATCGTCGAGAAACGCCTCCCCGACCGGCTCAAATCGAGGTTGAAGGTCTGGCTCTGAGCAAGGGCAACAGGTTCAGACGGCGACCCAGACCTCGCCGTCTCGAACCTCGCAGGTAAACCGGTGCAGGCTCTCACCTCGGACCGTCGTACAGCGGCCCGTGGTGAGCTTGAACCGCCAACGGTGCAGCGGGCAGACGGCCTCGCCCTCTTCGATCCAGCCGAGCCCCATCGGCCCATTGGCATGCGGACATCGACCGTTCAGGGCGAAGAGGTTATCCCCCTGCCGGTAGATCGCGACCCGAAGGCCATCAAGCTCGACCGCCACCGCCCGTCCATCGACGATCTCGTCCGATCGACAGGCCCGATGAAATACCGGCACACACCACCTCTTCGAATCCAGACACACAAGCCCCGCCTCAACCAATCTTGCCCACCCCCGGAAGCCAGGGCCAGCCCAAAACCGGCTCATGAAGAATTGCGGGGGAACCGAAAAAATTAAGACTTGCGTCGCGGCCCCTGACTTTTGTAAGCTAGCTGCCATCAACCCTGCGCCCGACATCGAGGCACGTCGCCATGAGACCGACCGGACGCCGCTGGATCGCGATCGCGGCGGTGCTCGTCGCCGTGGTCGAGATGGCGATGACGGGGTGCGACCTGGCGAGCACGAATCCGCCTGACCTCATCTGGGGTATCCACGGTCGGAAGCCGGGTTGGGTGCATAAGCCGAGGGTCGCGGCCTTCGACGCTGAAGATCATCTCTATCTGGCTGATCTGACCGACCGCATCCAGGTCTTCGACCGCGACGGCAAGTTCCTCCGTCACTGGAACACGCCCGAATTCAACGTCGACGGGCCGAGCGGGCTGACTGTCGATCGATATGGCCGTCTGCTCGTGGCCGACACCCATTTCTATCGGGTGCTTGTCTACGACCAGGCCGGGAAGATTCTCTTTCAACTCGGCGACGGCGTGCAGGGCACAGCCCCCGGCCAGTTCAACTATCCGACCGACGTCGTGATCGACAAGGCGGGGAATTTCTACGTCAGCGAGTATGGCGAGAACGACCGGATTCAGGTCTTCTCGCCGGACGGAAAATGGCTCCGTCAGTGGGGCGGGCATGGGTATGATCCGGGCGAGTTCCTCCGGCCTCGCGCGATGGCGATCGACGACCAGGAGCGGATCTACGTTGCCGATAGCGCGAACAATCGAATCCAGGTGTTTGACACCCAGGGCAAGCTCCTGCGACTCTGGGGCGAGAGGGGCGAAGCGCCCGGGCAAATGTCTTACCCGTTCGACCTGGCGATCGGCCCCGATCAGTGCCTGTATGTCGTCGAGTATGGCAACAGCCGGGTTCAGAAGTTCACACTCGACGGCAAGTCGTTGGGCACCTGGGGCGAGCCGGGTCGCGGGCCGGGGCAACTATTCAACCCCTGGGCGCTCGCGGTCGATAGCCAGGGGGCCGTGTCGGTGATCGACTCGAACAACCATCGGGTTCAGCGGTTCCGTATGTGAGGCAACCGGAAGCTGCGGGGGGGTGTCGATGGGAACTGTCTGGAATTACCTCGTCGATCGGGTGACGGTGGGTCGCCCCCTCTGGCTGATCCTGCTGCCGCTGGTCTTGCCGCCGCTGGTCTATTTCAGCATGCGGAGCCTGTCGGGCCTCGGCGCGTTCCGGAAGAACGTCGCGATCCTGCTCCGAGCGACGGTCGTCACCCTGATCGTCTGCGCTCTCGCCGAGGTGCAGGCGGTCCGGAAGAACGATAAGCTCACGACGATCTTCGCGGTCGACGTTTCCGAGAGCATCCCGACCGACATGCGCCGGAACACGCTCCGCTTTGTGACTGAGGAAGGGAAGAAGAGGCGCACGGGCGATCTGGCCGGTGTGGTCGTCTTCGGCCGGAATCCGAGCGTCGAGGCCCCGCCCTCGCCGAGCGACCCGAACCTCGCCCTCGGGATCGAGTCGACGATCATCACCGACTACACCGACCTTGCCGCCGCGATCAAGCTGTCGCTCGCTACCTTCCCCGAAGACACCGCCCGGCGGATCGTCCTGATATCAGACGGCAACGAGAATCGCGGCAACGTCCTCGAACAGGCGTCTGCCGCCGCTCGGCTGGGCGTGCAGATTGACGTCTTGCCGATCGAATATGTTTATGACAAAGAAGTGCTTGTCGAGAAGATCTCGATTCCCCCCGACGTCAAGAAGGGTGAGACGGTCAACATCAACGTCGTCATCCGGGCCGCCGCGCCGACGTCGGGGACGTTGCAGCTCTTCCAGAAAGACTCCGATAACCGCCGTATTCCCGCCCCCGGCTATGAGTCGCCGGTCCCGATCGAGCTCGATCGCGGCGTGAAGGTGGTCACGCTCAAACAGCGGATCACCGAGACCAATTTCTATACGTACACGGCGGAATTCGTCCCTGATAAGAACTCGGGCGACCAGCGATCCAAGAATAACGTGGCCGAGGGTTTCACCTATGCCCGAGGCACGGGCCAGGTGCTGCTCATTGAGGGCACGCGGGGCGAGCATGCTGAGCTGGTGAAGGCCCTGCGGGAGAAGAAGATCGAAGTTAAGGTGCTCGTCGCGCCTGATGTCGACGGCTCCGGCGGGGTCGGCGGAGACCCTCTGCCCGACGACCTGGGCCAGCTTCAGCCTTATGACACCGTGATCCTCGGCAATGTGGCAAAGGAATCGTTCACCGACCAGCAGCAGAAGCTGCTCGAAGCGAACGTCCACGACATGGGGGCCGGCCTGATCATGCTCGGCGGGCCGAAGAGCTTCGGGGCCGGCGGCTGGCAGAACACGCCGGTCGAGAAGGCGCTGCCGGTCGACATGCAGATCAAGGCGATGCGCGTCCAGGGCAAGAGCGCCCTCGTGATGCTGATGCACGCGAGCGAGATTCCCGAGGGAAACTTCTGGATGAAGGTGATCGCCATGGAGGCGCTCAAGTCCCTCTCCAGCTACGACTACGCTGGCGTGAACCACTGGGAGGGCAAGGAAGCCTGGCTCTTCTCGCTCCGCCCGATCGGCGCGAACAAGGGCAACATGCTCAAGCTAATCGACCGGATGCAGCCCGGCGACATGCCCGCCTTCGACCCCCTATTCAACCTCTCGATCGCGGGCTTCAAGAACGTCAAAGATGCGATGACGAAGCATATCATTGTCATCAGTGACGGCGACCCCGCCCCACCAAGCCGGGGGGTGCTTAACACGCTGATCCAGAACAAGATCACCGTGACGACCGTGATCGTCGCCGCCCACGGCAACGACCCCGGTGCGCTCCAGTCAATGCGAGACATCGCGACCAAGACCAAGGGCCGGTTCTATAATGTGACCAACCCAAAGGCGCTGCCGAGGATCTATCAAAAAGAGGCGAGGATCATCTCCCGCCCCCTGATCTTCGAGCAGAGCCCGCCGTGGCTGCCGATCGTGAAGTATACCTCGGAGCCGATTGTTGGCTTCTCGTCGGGGGTGCCGGCGATCACGGGCTATGTCCAGGCTTCGGTCAAGGAGAACGAACTGGTCGAAGTGCCGATCGTCTCCCCCTTGCCGGCGATGGGTCAGGTCAACCCGATCCTCGCCCACTGGAACTACGGGCTCGGTCGATCGGTCGCCTTCACGTCCGACGCCGGCCGACGCTGGACAACGGCCTGGCCCGACTGGCAGAGCTATGCCGCCTTCTGGTCGCAGATCGTCCGGTGGTCGATGCGGCCGGTCGACAACCGCAACCTCGCCCTCACGGTCCGCCGCGACGACGGCAAGCTCAAGATCGTTGTCGACGCGCTCGACAAAGACAACCAGTTCCTCAACTTCCTCCAGATGCAGGCGAGCGTCCTCAGCCCTGACCTCCAGGCCCAGCGGGTGAGCCTCGTCCAGACCGCGCCGGGGCGATATGAGGGGACCGTCGAGAACGCCGAGGCGAGCGGCAACTACTTCGTCAACCTCGGCTACAGCGGACCTGACAACACCAAGGGGATTGTCACCTCAGGGATCTCGGTCCCCTACTCCGACGAATACCGCGAGATGAAGTCGAACCCGACGACCCTCGAAACCATCGCGAGTCTGACCAACGGCAAGGTTCTCTCCTGGAAGAAGAAGCCCGACGGCGAGGTCGATCTCAAGCGGACCGTCGACGAGTCGGACTCGTTCCGTCGAGACGCCTACACGCTTCCCCCTCGCGGCTTCTCGCCCCTCTGGCCGAACATGCTCTGGCTGGCCTCGGTCCTCTTCCTCGGCGACGTGGCGATTCGTCGCGTCGCCCCGGACGTCGACCGGATGAAGAAGTCGATCGCCGCTAGATGGAAGCGACTGCGGGGCGAAGAGGTCGTCGAGCAGACCGAATACATGGAGAAGCTCAAAGGCCGCAAAGCCGAAGTCGTCGAGCAGAACGACCGGACAAAATTCGCCGCCCGGTTCGACGCCCCCAACTTGCCCGAGCCGAATGCGGTTGATGAGCCGCTGCTCGGCCAATCAGCGATGCAGACCGGTCCCAGACCCGCGCGGACCGATCCGACGGTACAATCGAAGCCGAAGGACGCCCCGCCCCCCGGCGACAGCTATACCAGCCGGCTGCTCAAGGCCAAGCAGAAGGTCTGGGAGGAGCGGGACAAGGATAAGCCGAAGTCATGAAAGTCTCGTCACTTGACTCGTCCACACGTCGCGTCGAAGACCCAATAAGGAACATGCCAATGGCCGTCGATCATGCCGCGATGGAAGCCCGGGCCGACGAGTTTCGGACCGCGTATAGCCGGGTGAAGACCGAGATCGCGAAGGTGATCGTCGGCCACGACGAGATCGTTCACGGGGTGCTCACCTGTCTCTTCGTCGGCGGCCATGCGCTGCTCGAAGGCGTGCCGGGATTGGGCAAGACGCTGCTCGTGCGGACGCTCGCCGACGCCCTCTCGCTTGACTTCAACCGAATCCAGTTCACGCCAGACCTGATGCCGGCCGACATCCTTGGCACCAACATTGTCATGGAGTCGCCCGACGGCCGACGCATGTTTGAATTTCAGCGCGGGCCGATCTTCTCGCAGATCGTCCTTGCCGACGAGATCAACCGCGCGACGCCCAAGACGCAGTCGGCTCTGCTCGAAGCGATGCAGGAGCACTCGGTCACGGTCGGCGGCACGATCCACAAGCTCAAGGAGCCGTTCTTCGTCATGGCGACGCAGAACCCGATCGAACAGGAAGGAACCTATCCCCTCCCCGAGGCCCAGCTCGACCGGTTCCTGTTCAAGCTTGTGGTCGGCTATTCGAGCCGCGACGAGATCGCCATGATCCTCGACCGTACGACCCGAGGCGAAAAGCCCCACGCCTCGAAGGTGATCGACGGCGAGACCCTGTTGACGATGCAGGCCCTCGTCCGCGAGGTCCTCATCGCGCCTCATGTGCAGGATTACGCGATCCGGCTTGGCCTTGCGACCCATCCCGACGGCCCGTATGCTCCGGCGATTACCAATCAATATATCCGTTGGGGTTCGAGCCCTCGAGGCGTCCAGACCCTCGTGCTCGCCGCCAAAGTGCGGGCGCTACTCGACGGTCGGTTCAACGTGAGCTTCGAAGACCTCCGCCGCGTCTATCTGCCCGCCCTTCGCCACCGCACCCTGCTGAACTTCGAGGCGCAGGCCGAAGGGGTCGAGTGCGACGAGATCCTCCTGAAAGTGCTTGACGCCGTTCCCGAGAAGGCTGACGAGAAGGCCGTCGCCAAGGCGGGCTGAGAGAGGACTGGACCCGATGAGCACCATGCACGACATCTACGACCCCCCGCCGGCCCCGGTACCCCTGGCCCCGCCGATGCCCGATCGTATGAACTACCGCCAGAGCGACCTCGTCATCCTGGCGGTGCTCGTCGTCGGGGTATCGTTGCTTGCGGCCTGGGCCTACTCATTCGAGCCGGCGATCGCCTACCTCACCCTGATCGGGGGTGCGATCGTCATCGTCGAGAGCTGGTCGACAGCGCTGGGATTCCTTCACAAACGGCCCTGGATGGGCCTGAAGGGCCGCTGGAAGATCTTCGTCGCGGCCCTCCTCCCCTGGCTGCTCGGTCTCGGCCTCGCGGCGGCGCTGATGATGAGCCTGTTTCTGCTTTCTGACTGGGCCGGCTGACCCTCGACATCTCCTCGAATCGCGGACGACCCCCATGCCCGAGATCGCCATCAAGCCGCTGCTCGACGCCGAATTCCTCGTCAAGCTCGAACAGCTCGAGCTGGTGAGCCGGAAAATCTTCGTCGGCCGGATGAAGGGCGAGCGCAAGAGCAAGCGGCGCGGGTCGTCGGTCGAGTTCGCCGACCACCGCAACTATTCGAGCGGCGACGACCTCCGCCATATCGATTGGAACGTCTACGGACGGCTCGACAAGCTCTTCCTCAAGCTCTTCCTCGAAGAAGAAGACCTCCACTTTTACACCCTGCTCGATACCAGTCTGTCGATGGATTTCGGCGATCCGACAAAGCTTCAATACGGCAAGCAGGTCGCCGCGGCGCTCTCGTTCATCGGGCTCGTGAATCACGATCGCGTGATCCTCGACACCTTCTCCTCAGGCCTCGACTCGGGCATGCCGAGCATCCGGGGCCGGTCGCAGATGTGGCGGATCGTGCAATATCTCGACGCGCTGCGGGCGAGCGGGACCAGCAACCTGACCGCCGCCGCCAAGGCCTTCGCGATCAAGCACTCCGGAAAAGGGGTCGTCGTCGTCATCTCTGACTTCCTCGACAAGCGAGGCTATGAAGATGCGCTGCGATATCTCCTCGCCCGCAACATGGATATCTACGTCGTCCACGTCCTCAGCAAAGAGGAAGTCGAGCCCGAACTCGTCGGCGATCTCAAGCTGATCGACTCCGAGGACGACGACTTCGCCGAGATCACCGTGAGCGCCCCCCTCTTGCAGCGCTACAAGGCGACGCTCAACGCCTTCGTCGGCGGCCTCAAGGAGTGGTGCACCAAGCGCGGGATCACGTATATTTTCACGACGAACCACAACCCGTTTGACAAACTGATCCTGAACTATCTCCGCGAGCGAGGGTTGGTGAAGTAGCCATGTTCGAAGCCTGGAAAATCAAGAGCCCGATCATCTTCCTCGGTCTCTCCGGACTGCTCGTCGCCTACCTGCTCTACACGATGGTCCGGAAGCGCAAGGGCCTCCGGCCCGGCTCCGAGAACAGCGAGCCCGAACTCTGACTCCGTCCGCAATCGCGATGATTTCCGCCCATGAAAGGTTGGCCGGGCAATGCCGATCGACTTCTCTCCGCCGCTCACGAGCCTTGCCGCCTGGGCCGTCCTCGCCGGCGTTCCCGTGGGGATCATCGCGCTCTATTTCCTCAAGCTCAGGCGCAAGCCGGTGCAGGTCGCAAGCACGTTGCTCTGGCGGCGCAGTCTCGAAGACCTGCACGTCAACAGCCTCTTCCAGCGGCTCCGACGCAACCTACTCCTGTTCCTCCAGCTCCTTGCTGTTGGCCTGGCGATGCTGGCCCTTACCGGCCCGAGGATGAAGGGGTCGGTCGGCCAGGGGTCACGCTACGTCCTCGCGATCGACAACTCGGCCAGCATGAACGCGACCGACGTGCTCCCGACCCGACTCGCCAAGGCCAAGGAAGAGGCGAAAAAAGTCGTCGACGGGATGCAGTCGGACGACCTTGCGATGGTGATCGCCTTCTCCGATCGCGCCCGGGTCGTCTCAAACTACACCGGCAACCTCTCGCTCTTGAAGAAGCGGATCGACGACATTGAGCCGACCGAGGCGACGACCTCGCTCCGAGACGCCCTCCAGGTGGCCGCCGGCCTGGCGAACCCGAACAAGGTCGGTGACGTGCCCGAAGGTGTCGTCGCGACCTCAATCGTCGCGCCCAAACTCTTGATCTACACCGATGGCGGGTTCCCCGACGTTGAAGGCTTCCAGCTCGGCAACATCGAGCCCGAGGTGATCGTCATCGGCAAGGCGTCACCACAGCTCGAATCCAAGAGTGGTGACGAGAGCAAAGTCCCTCCCCCGCCAGTCTCGAACAACGTCGCTATCCTCGCGCTTCAGACCCGGCGCAACGAAGACAAGCCCGACGTCTACCAGGTCTTCGGGCGTGTCCATAACTACAAGGGTCAGGACGTCGAGACCGAGGCGCAGCTCTTCATCCGAGACCCAGCGAACCCCAAAGCGGCGGGCACCCTTCGCGATGCCGTGGCGCTGAAGGTTCCCGCACAGGGCGACGCGGCGTTCAAGTTCGACCTCCCCGACCTGGGCGCGACCGAGCTGGAAGTCCGGATCAAGGGCGACGACGACCTTCCGCTCGACAACCGCGCATTCACCCTGATCGGCAACCCGCGCAAGGCGCAGGTGCTCGTCGTCACGCTCGGCAACAAGTATCTCCAGGACGCCCTCAAGACCCCGCTCGCCGACTCGCGTGCCGACACCACGTTCACCACCCCCGAGGCCGCGCGGGGCGAGGCCGTGAAGCGAGATATCGCCGCCGGCAAATATGATCTCGTGATCTACGACCAGTTTCGCCCCGAGGCAAATCCCGAGGCGAACGCCCTCTATTTCGGCGCGATGCCGCCGGGCGTGAACTACGAGAAGACCAAAGAGGTCACGGGGCCGACGATCCTTGACGTCAACGCCACTCACCCGTTGATGCAGTTCATCCGAGACCTCTCGGTCGTGCTCGTGAACAAGGCGGTCGTCCCGCTCGAACTCCCCAACGGCGCGACCAACCTGATCGAGAGCAACGTCGGCCCGCTCGCGTTCATCTCCCCCCGCGAGGGGTATTCTGACACCGTCATCACCTTCCCCCTCCTCGAAGGGACGGGCGTCAACACCGACTGGGTCCGCAAATTCAGCTTCCCGCTCTTCATCTACAACGCCCTCCAGGTCGTCGGCAACGCCCGTGACTCGGCCGGCGAAGAGGTCCACGCCCCCGCCCAGACGGTCTCACTTCGACCCGAGACGATCGGCGATACCGTGAAGATTGTCGCCCCTGACGGCACCGCGTCGGAGTTGAAGCGATCGAGCCAAGGCGCATTCCTCTACAACGACGCCAACGCCACGGGCCTCTATCATGTGACGTGGACGCCGACCGGTGCCCTCACCTTCGCCGTCAACGAATTCGACGCGAGAGAGAGCGACCTTGCGCCTCGCGGACTCGTCCCCGAAGGCACCCCCGCGACCGAGGCCGACAAGTATCGAATCAAGATCGGCTACAATCCGGTCAATAGCTCGAAGAACTCGGCCCCCACCCCGCGCGACTGGTGGAAGCCGATCGCACTGATGGCCCTCGCCGTCGTCCTCTTCGAGTGGTATATCTATAACCGACGTGTCTATATCTGAATAGCGTTCGACCGCCAGGAGTGGTCCGTCATTGGTCCAGTCTCGACAGCCGCTGGCGAAGGATGGAGCACGAGCCGGGCGATCTCGGGGCGGCATCCGTACCGCAGCGGATGCTTGCCGCCGATCCCCTGAGAGACCTCCATCAAGGTCTGCCCGCGTCGATAGACGCCCCGATCGTAGCGGCAGCCGTAGCGGCTCGGCATGACGACAGGCCCAATGATCGGCAGTCGGATCTGGCCCCCGTGGTTGTGGCCGGCAAGGACAAGGTCAACCGTCCCCCACCGAGCCAACTCTGGGAACTGATCCGGGGCATGGCTCAAGACGATGGTCGCGTCGGCATCGGGACGCGTCTCGGGGTCGAGGGCCGGTCCCCAGGGGGCTGACGTGCCGCCGAGGGCGATCGAGCCTCCCTCATGCTCGATCCGGGTCCACCGACCGTCAAGGATCGTGTAACCGGCCGACCGAAGCGCACGTCGCACGCGACCGGGACGATGGACGACGTCGTGATTTCCGAGGATCGCAAACTGGCCGAGTCGTCCCCGCAACCGGCCGAGGACGGGCAGAGTCCAGTCGAGCGTCGTCTCGTCGTCGAGCAGGTCGCCGGTGAAGAGGACGAGGTCAACCTCTGATCGCGCCGCTACGTCGGCCACGGCCTCGAAATAGTCGAGCTTGTAGCAATGAGCGAAGTGGAGGTCAGAGAGGTGGAGGATGCGAAGCGGTCGGAACGATCGGGGCAGCGCCGGTAGCTCGATGTCCCAGTTCGCGACCTGGAGCGAGAGCGATTCGTTCCCGGGCAGACGGAGCATCCAGCCGTGCGTCCCTTCGCCGACCCAGTCGGAAGGCGCTCCCCATACCGGTTCGAAGGTGACACCCTCAATCCGACCCGAAACGCGCGGAGGGTTCCGCCGGAACCGGCGAACGACCGTAATCACCGGCAGGACGACGAACGCCACGACGGTGCAGAAGAGGGCGTAAATCAGGGGAATGGTCGGCCAGTCGCCGACTCGCCGCGTCAGCATGAGCCAGCCCATCCCTAGCGCGATGATCGCTGGGGCCACAAGCGGGGCGGCGGCGATGCGGGTCATCCAGCGGGGGCTGAGGCCGATGGCGTGGACACGGCTCAGGAACCCGATCGCGAGCGCCGCGTGACCGATGACGAGTCCGGCATAGAGCCAGAGCGAGGCCATCTCCAGGCCGTTCATCCGGTCGCGGCCCGGTCGTGGGGGGGGCTGTTTGGCCCCGGCTCGGGCAGCCTCTTGCCGAACTCGAGCGCGGTCTCGACCACTTTCAAGACGTCTTCAATGTTCCACTTCTTGTAGAAGGCTGCCGCGAGCTTGCCCATCGACTTCGCCTTCGGGATCGAGTGGGTCGGGTCGTAGCCGTAGCCGGTCATGAGCACGATCGGCAGATCGGGCTGGACTTCGAGCAGCTTGGTGAAGGTCTCGTGGCCGTTGAGGTCGGGGAGGCGGATATCGACCATCGCCAGAGAATAGTGTTTCTGCCTTGCCAGCGCAATCGCCTCGTTCGCATCTCGCGCCGTCTCGACGGTCGCCCCGAGCTGGTCGAGGATCTCATGCGCCACGATCCGGATCGTCTGCTCAGAATCGACGAAAAGGACTTCGATATCGGTCAGCGGCCGACGCGACCTCGGCCCCTTTCGTTTCTCTTCGGGGGCGATCGCCGAGCCGACCTTGTGAACCAGCTTGCGAATCTCGCGTGCCCGAAAGAGGAGGTTGCGGAGCCGGAGGATGATGTCTTCGTCGTGGCCCGCGTAGCGGTCGAGCACGCTCGTGGCGTCGCCGATGATGTCGTCGAGTGGGAGGGCGAGCTCGCGGCTGATGGCCTCGATCGACGCCGTGGCGGTGCTCAGCTTCTCGGCTTGAAGCAGTTCCAGCATCTTGAGCGCCCCGGCGACGCTCCTCGCGTAGATTTCGAGGAACTGCTGGTCGCGCTCGTCGAAGGCGTTCGGCTGGGTGTTCTCGACGTTGAGCGTGCCGATGACAAGTCCGTGGTCGATGATCGGCACGGTGATCGAGCTGCGTGCGCCGGCGGCCCCTTCGAGAAAGCGGGGGTCGTTCGCGGCGTCGGCACACAGGTAACTTTCGCCGGTCGCGGCCACGAATCCGGTCACGCCGTTGCCATCTTTGAGGGCATACAGCTCGCGGGTGGCCGCCTCCGGGGTCATCCGGACCGTCAAGAGGGGGGCAAGCCGGCGCGTCGTCTGGTCGAGCAGGCGGATCTCGATAAAATCGAGACCGAAGAGGTTTTCCATGTGGCGCTGGATATTGTACTTCAACAGGTCGATCCGGTCCTCCGCCGTCATCTCGGAGAGTTCCTCGGGCGTCACCTCCGCCAACTCGTCGGCGGCCCGGTGGATCGCGCTGATCTTCTGCTGCTGAAGCGTCTCGTCGGTGATGTTCCGGGTCAGGACGATCAGGTGCGACGGCTTCCCCTCGGCGTCGAACACGGGGGTCACGGTCAAGCGGTGATACCGATTGTCGCCCGTTCGATAGGCCCGGCCGTGTGTCCTCCGGTCCACGAGCGACGCGAGAAATGGACACGGTTCGTCGTTGAGCGGCTCGGGATTGCCGAGTGCCCGGAAGAACTTGCGGCCAACTGGACTCGCCCCGTCTTCGCTCAGCCGGGTGAACTCGGTGTTCGACCAGATCACCACGAGCTCAGGGTCGACTACCGCCACGCCATCGGCGATCGCGTCGAGGATCTCGTCGGCCTGGACCTGGACTCCGGCGAGTCTGACGGCGGAGAGTTGGTCGGCGTCGACATAGACGCCCGTGAACGGTTGCTCGCGAAGCAGCACCAACGCCTTCGACACGGTTCGGACGACGACCAGGTCGAACGCCTCGGACAGTCGATTCCTGACCTGAGTCGCGGCGGCGGCGTCGCGTTCAATGACCAGCAGTCGAGGCTTCTCGGTCACTCGTGACGGCCCCTGCACACTCTCGATTTGTCGGCAGCGCCCGCCAGCTCGCCTGAAAATCAACCGACTTGGACGAGCTAACGACGTCTATCGTACCGCGAAGGGTCAACAGTCGGCAAGCGATCCTCCGGCCGATTCCGGCTGCTCAGGCTCCTTGACGCCCCCCCCTCCCCGGCCATAGCATCGCGAGTGTGCCGGGCAGGTCGCGACCGGCCGGCCCTCCCTCGAATCTGTGAGCCCATCATGGCCTCTCCGCAACGATTGACTGCACCCAACAGCGCCTTGCTCGTCGTCGACGTCCAGGGACGGTTGATGGATCGCATCGATCGCCGCGACGAGATCCTCCGCAACATCGTCACCGCGATCAAAGCCGCCAAGCTGCTCGAAATCCCTGTCATGGCGACCGAGCAATATCCCTCAGGCCTCGGGCCGAGCGTCCCCGAAGTCGCCGCCCTGATTGAACATCGGCCCGCAAAGACGACGTTCCATTGCTGCGATTCGGCGGAAATCCTCGGGTCGCTCAATGGCTGGGGCATCCGAAAAGTGACGCTCGTCGGGATCGAGGCCCACGTCTGCATCGCCCAGACCGCGCTCGAACTGCTCACCTTGGGGTTCGTCGTTCAGGTCCTCGCCGACGCCGTTTCCTCGCGGCATCCCGCCGATCGCGACGTCGCGCTGCGCCGCCTCGAACTCGCCGGGGCCGTGGTCTCGACGACCGAAGCCGCGCTGTTCGAGTGGACCGAGACCGCCTCGCACCCCCTGTTCCGGTCGATCAGCGCCCTCGTCAAAGAGTCTGACATCGCCCGCATCGCCTCTCAATAAATCTCCTGCAAACGTCTCTTAATAGGAACATCCTGTGGCCGCGAATCACGCCCCTGCCCCGTTCAATCCCTCGACCCGCGTCCTTCTCGGCCCCGGCCCAAGTGAAGTGCCGCCCCGCGTCCTCGCGGCGATGGGCTACCCACTGCTCGGCCACCTCGACCCTGAATTCGTCGCCATGATGGACGAGACTCAGGGCTTCCTTCGCCAGGTCTTCAAGACCGAGAACCGGCTCACGATGGCCGTCTCGGGCACCGGTTCGGCCGGAATGGAGGCGGTGGTCGTCAACCTGATCGAGCCGGGCGACAAGATGCTCGTCTGCGTCAATGGTGTCTTCGGTGCCCGGATGGTCGACGTGGCCCAGCGCGCCGGGGCCGACGTCCACGAGATCAACCGCCCCTATGGCGAGGTGTTCGATCCCGAGGAAGTGCGAAGGGCGTTGGCGGCCATCCAGCCGAAGCTCATCGGCATCATCCACGCCGAGACCTCGACTGGCGCATGGCAGCCGATCGAGGAGATCGCCAAGATTGCCCACGAGCATGGCGCGATGATCGCGATCGACACCGTCACCTCGCTCGCCGGCGTCCCGGTCGAGATCGACGCCTGGGGTATCGACGCCGCCTATTCCGGCACCCAGAAGTGCCTGAGCTGCCCGCCCGGCCTCGCCCCGGTCACGTTCAGCCCCCGCGCGGCCGAAGTTATCAGCACCCGCAAGACGAAAGTGCAGAGCTGGTATCTTGACATGCAGATGATCCAGCGCTATTGGGGCAGCGACCGCGTCTACCACCACACCGCGCCGATCAGCATGAACTACGCCCTCCGCGAGGCCCTGGCGCTGGTGATCGAGGAAGGTCTCGAAGCCCGACAGGCGCGACACATGCTCAACCACAAGGCCCTCAAGGCAGGCCTCGCGGCGATGGGACTGGGATACGCCACGGCCGAGGGCCATCAACTGCCGCAACTCAATTGCGTGCTGATCCCCGATGGCATCGACGACATGGTTGTCCGCAAGCGTCTCCTCGCCGAATGGGGCATCGAGATCGGCGGCGGCCTCGGTGCCTTCAAGGGCAAAGCCTGGCGGATCGGCCTGATGGGCTACGGCTCTCGCCCGCAGAACGTCACCCTCGTCCTTGCCGCCCTCGAAACCTGCCTGCGTGACCTCGGCGCAAAGGTCGAGCCCGGCGCGGCCCTCGCGGTGGCCTCGGCCGCGTATTCGCAAGCGAAGTGATGGCCCTCCCGCTGGCCGAACGAGTCGACTTGGCTGAGGCGCTCTGGCAGAGCATCGGCGAGGAGAGCGAGGCCATCGAGCAGGCCGCCCGGCGCGACAATGCGTTGTCCTCCGGAAAGGTCTCCGGCCTTTCCCACGATGAGGTCATGCGGGCGGCACGTTCGGCGATTGGATGCGACTGATCTATCATCCCGAAGCGGTGGCGGAATTGATCGAGGCCGCCGAGTTTTAGGAAACGCGTTCGCCGAAAGTCGGCGAGCGTTTCTTACGGGAGTTCGAAGCCACGATCACCGCGATCCGGGAGTCGCCCGGTCTCTGGCCCAAGATCAACGCGAACCTGCGCTGCTATGCGATGCGACGTTTCCCCTTCGGCATCTATTATCGCATCGACCAGGATGAGTTGCATATCTTGGTCGTCAAGCACCACAGCCGGCACCCCGATTACTGGCGGCATCGCCTTTCTGACTGTCCGGTGTGCGTCCAAGAGAAAGACCATACGAAATTATCTCCATGCGGGCATGAAACATGCATCCCGAGTGAACGTGGCGACCGGTTTTCCTCAACTCCGAGGCCCGGTCTGCCACAAATAGCAGGGAGCGACTATGGCCGACCCACGGAACATCGCGCACGACAAGAAGGTTCAAGAAGAGAAGAAACATCACGGCGAAGCAGCCGTGCCGGATGCGAGTAAAACTCCTCAGCCGGGCAAGAAGCCGACGCTGGTACAGAACGACTCGCCTGGCGACACCTATCAACAGCACGCCCAACTTCACCCTGGCGATGTTCCCGAAGAGAAATGATTATTTCGTGCTGTTTGAATCGAAATCCGCTGTCAGTTCGTCCCTTTGACCCAAATGGACGAACGACATCGGGTTCTTCTTCGCCCCTCGCTAAGGGTCGGCGTTCGAACCGGAGATACCGCGCCGAAGGATATCGGAGAGTCGGATCTTGAAGGGTGTCTGACAAACGTCTATAGTTGAAAAATCGACGGGCGTGGGTTCGTCCGAGGGTCTGGGTCGCTTGCTCGCGGGAGGGCCTCGCCGTGCGTGAGTTCGAGAAGCCGATTGGCCGGGTCTTCCGGCGACTGCGGGGCCAGAGATTCTTGTCGGCCCTCGTCTGGTCGCTGGCGGGATTCCTCTCCGTGGCAACGATTGTCTTGGGTGTCGATAAGCTCGCCCGCCCCCTGCCGGGACCGGATTGGCTGCCGTTCGCGGTCGCTGGCGGTTTGGCCCTCCTGACGGCGATCCTGGTCGCGATCTTCACCGGGCCAAGCCGGGTCGATGCGGCGGTGGCGATCGATCGAGAGTTTGGCCTCAATGAGCGGCTCAGCACCACGCTCACCCTCTCCAACGACGTGAGGGAAAGCCCCGTCGGCCGGGCTCTCATCGCCGACACACTCAAGCATATGACCGACCTGGATGTCGCCGACAAATTCGGCCTGCGGATGCCGCGACGCGCCTGGGCTCCGCTCATCCCGGCCCTCTGTGCCGCGCTCTTGCTGTTCGTCCCCGGTTGGGCCGAGAAGATCGTCAAGGCCAAGACGGGCGGGACGGGGGAGACGAAGGTCGATCAGAAGCTGATCTCGAAGCAGTCGGAAATCCTCAAAGATCGCATCTCAGCGCAACGCAAAGAGATGGACAAGGCGAAATTCGCCGAGGCCGAGCGACTGCTCGCTGAGGTCGAGAAGGCCGCGAACGAACTGGCGAAGGCCCCGCCCGCCGAAAAAGACAAGGCGATGATCGCCCTCAACAAGTTGACCGATGCCGTGAAAGACCGGCAGAAACAACTCGGGACGCCTGAGCAGGTCAATCGCCAGCTTCAGAATCTCAAAGAGATGAACACGAGCGGTCCCGCTGGGGACTTCATGAAAGATCTCGCCAAGGGGAACTTCGAGAAGGCGGCGAACGACCTCAAAAAGATCCAAGAGAAGCTCACCTCAGGCAAGATGACCGAGCCGGAGAAGAAGGCGCTCAAGGAACAGATCACCGAGATGAGCAAGCAGCTCAAGCAACTCGCCAACCTCGACGAGCGCAAGAAGCAGCTCGAAAAGGCCCAGAAGAACGGCGGGATCTCGAAGGAACAGTTAGAGAAGGAATTGGCCAAACTCGCCGAGCAGCAGAAGAGTCTCGAAAACCTCGCAAAACTGGCCGACCAACTCGCGAAGGCGGGCGAGCAGATGAAGGCCGGCGATATGAAGAAGGCGGCCGAGCAGCTTGGGATGAGTCAGAAGCAGATGGAGGAGATGGCCAAGCAGATGCAGGAGCTTCAGTCGCTCGACTCTGCCCTGGCTGACCTCCAGGAGGCCAAGGACGGTATGAGCAACAACGAAGGCATGAACCAGCTCGGCCAGGGGATGAATCCAAGAGACGGTCGCAACCGGATGCGCGACGGCCAAGGCGGTCGCGGACGAGGTGCCGGCGACCGCGCCGAGGCCCCCGACGACGTGGCGACCTATGACTCCAAGGTTAAGCAGCAGCTCAATAAGGGCAAGGCCGTGTTCGAGGGGGCCGCGCCCCCGCAGACCCAGCAGAAGGGCACGAGCACCCTCTCGATCCAGGCCGAGGCCGAAACCTCAGAGGGAAGTGCGGCCGACGCATTGACGAACCAGAAGGTTCCCAAGAGTGTCGAGAAACACGTTCGAGGCTATTTCGACCTGTTGAATAAAGGCCAGTAAAGCCACCGAGGGGCCGAGACGTTCTGTCTTCGGCCTCCGACACATTCACGGATCAGAGCCCGTCGGAAGAGTGGCTGCGCGGCTTCTGGATGTCGGTCATCAGGCGTCCACGCCGGAAGATCGAGATCGTGCCGGTCGATTGCGAGATACAGAGTGCAACGGCGTTCGTCGTGACGGTGATCGAAGCTGCCGCCTCGTGTCGTGTGCCGAGTCCTTGAGCCAGGGGCACCTCGGGCCGGGCGGCGGGGGTGAGATAGCGACCCGCGCTGAGCACGACGCCATCGCCCCGGATGATGAACGCGCCGTCGATCGCGGAGAACTCTTTGATCGTCTCTTCGAGGCGCGGATCGAGGATGTTCCGCTCCTCCTCGGGATAGCCGAAAAACGGGTTGATGACGAGCTGGCGGCTCTGCGAGAGCACGCTCTCACTGTCACCCAACACGAACAGGGTGCCCACCGGCCGCCCCTCCCGGCCTTCGAGACCAAGTTCGCTGGCCAGGGTGAGCAGACGCTCGAACGCGGCGGGAGTGACGCCTTCAGGGAGAGGCTCGGCGGCCTGGCCGGCAAGCAGTTCGATCTCTGACCCCATTTCGAGGACGAGGATCGTGTCGATCCGTCCCGACCCGTCGATCCCGGTCGTGCAGACGATCCGCTCGTTGGGCCGGATGTAACCCTCAGCGGCGGCGACGAGCACCGCGATCTTGATCTGACCGGCCCGTGTCATCTTGAGGTCGGGCACGCGGACAACTTCGCAGAGGTCTCCCCAGCCCGCTGGCTTGCGGAAGTCGGCCCGTCTCGTGACGAGGATCACCCGGAAGTCGACGTCCTGGACGAGATCAAGGATGTCCTGATCGTCTTCCACCACGTCGGCGTAGAGCAAGACCGCGCGTGCCCCGACCTCGCGGGCGATCGCGTGGGCGTGGCGGACGAGGCAGCGGGTCAGCGGCTTCACGCGGCGGGCTCCTCGTGATTAGGGCGTCTCGCCGACGGGGGTGATCTCGACGGCGATGCCGAGGATGCCCAGGTCGTCGAAGTAGTTTGGATCTTTGATCCGACCGGTCTGGACGATCTTGATTCGGTTCTCCCCCGCCTTGAGCAGCCCGGCAGGGATTGGCAAGCGGATGCGCCGGGGGGTCGAATTCTCGTCGGTGATGTACCGGTTGAGGTAATCGAACTCGCGGTCGTTGATCGAGACCTTGGTCCGCAACTCACCGTTTCGAACGAGATGCGAGAAGTCGAGCCCGTTCGCCTCGCCGACGACCTGGACCACGTCCATAACCAGGCTCGCCGCCTGTTTGGGGTCGGGGGCCTTCGAGAGCGTAAAGCCCCGTTCGAGGAGGCCCCCCTCGGGCTGCGGAGGGTCGAGCAAGTTGGGTGCGCGGGAGACTTCGTCGCCCATGTGGTGTGCGGTCGGGTCGACCACCAGGCGGAGCCCGATCCGTTCGATGGTCGCGCGTCGGAGCCGGTCGCGGGGGATGACGAGCGTACCGGCGTAGGGCGTTTCGAGGGTGAAGGCCCGATCGTCGGCCGCCACGAGCGCCCCTTCGGCCTGGTCAAGGTCACGCGGATCAGTGCCCGGAGCCGATCGCCAGGCCAGCTTGACGAGCAGCCCGGAGACCTCGCGGGACGGCTTCGGGGCGCGGCGGAAGTGGAGGGCCGACACGTCTGACCAAGGCATCAAAACAACCTTGCCAATGACGTCGATCCCAATCCGTTGTGGGTCGGCGGTCTGGATCGCGCCGAAGACCTGATCGCCCTCGATCAAGTGGACTTCGTCCTGATCGGGATCGACCTCGCCGCCCGTAACCACAGAGGTCAGGCGGACGAGGCGAAGATCGTCAACATGTGCGGCCAGTCCCTCCGGCGGCTTCCCGGTCATACTCGTGCCGAGCCGGACCTCGATCAACGGACCGGTCGGCCCTTTGCCGTGCGCCAGGGTGTTGCCGTCGACGGACATCTCGGCCGCGTCACTCCCGAACCGCATTTCCAGCCGATGCCAGCCCGGCTTGCGGGCCAGCCTCTGCACTGCCAGGGCGATATTGCCGGTCGTCTGGACGGCCAGGCTCTCCTCCGACCACCCGAGCACGGCTCGCACCGTCTCCGGCCCGCGCTCGCCCCGGAACTGGAGGTCGACGAACCATTGGGCACCCGGCACGACAGCGGCGGTGTCATGGAAGGCCAGTTCGAGCCGGCCCTGCAAGACGGGCTCGGCCAGCGCGGAGGTTACGGCCGTGCCGTCAGCCTGGAGTCGCAAACTCTTCTCCCCGGCGATCCGGGGAGCGTCGACGATCTTCGGCTCGCCGACGTGCGTCCAGCGGCGGGCGTCGATCGTCTCGAAGCCATCGATCAAGACGAGGGCCTCGCCCGGCCGCTGCCTCAGGGCGAGCGCCCCATGCCTGGCGATCGTGACGGGACGGCCTCCCGGTCCCTCGCCGAGCCGGATTGTGGTCTGGTCGAGCCCGATGAGTTGACCCGAGACCGACTGCCCCAGACCCAGCACCACCTCCAACGGCGGCACCCCAGTCGTCGCCGACGGCCCCGTGCCCCCCAGGCTAATTTCCGCCGGGCCGTCAATAATGACGGGTGCCGAGCCGTCTTTGGGGACGAATCGGAAACCCGATCGGGCGTCACCTACGAACGTGCCCGAGACCCCCTTGCCGTCGGCCCGTTCGAGCGAATCAAGCCCGGTGACGTCCTGGGCCAACAAGGGCGAGGAGGCCGCGAGCCAGAGGCCGAGCATGATCCCGAGGCCAGAGCGTAATTCGATGGGGCGTTTCATAAGCGTCCAGTCTAATGTCGGGAACGCCTGGACGCCAAGACGAGACGCGCCAATCTAATCGGGCTCAAGTCCCGCTGTGCGGCAGGTTATGGAGGATCGTATCGAGTTGTCTGCTGACCAGGCGATAGCGCGACCGGTATTGATGACCGCACAAGAAGGGCGGCCAGAGGAAGTGAACAATCTGGATGAGTTGGACGCTCTGCCAGCGGATGGCCGGCAACCCGCGATATTCGACGCGGTAATCGAACCGGGTCCGACTCGCGCCGGCCGAGGCGATGACGATCTCACCCCTCGGCTTGTTCGCGTCGCCTGGACTGGTGAATTCGATCCGGTGATCGTGGCGCTTGCCGATCAAAATGGGTCCGCCGGGCCAGAGTCCGTCGCGTGACAAGACCGACGCCAGCCGCCGTGAGTTCTCGGCGGGATTGCCCTCGATCTCGCACCCGCCTCGAAACCCGATTCGGGCCGCGTGTCACCCTGCTCTCCTCGGACCCGCCTGGCCGCCATCGCGGGCGAGTTCGCCAGGAAGTAGGCGGCGATCAGCCAGACCGTCGAGGCGATCACGGCCATGATCATCGGTGCGGGATTGTCGCCCATCGGCTTGCGATTCCATCGTCCCCGGGTCCGGAGATTCGCTCGTCCACCGCTCCGATTTCTTTCGACCCCGGTTTGGCGGCGGGTTACAAGATCATGCTCAATCCGGCCCAACGTCACCAGACCCAGGACACGTCCATGATTCGAAAACTCCTCTCCCTCACGTTCGTCCTTCTCGCGTGCAGCTCAGGGGCCACGATGGCCGCCGAGCCGCTTCGCATCATCGTCTTCGGTGCCCATCCGGACGACTGCGAGCTGGATGCTGGCGGCACGGCCGCGCTCTGGGCAAAGCACGGGTACAAGGTCAAGTTTGTCAGTGTGACGAATGGCGATATCGGCCATCACGAGATGGCGGGGGCGATCCTCGCGCGAAGGCGAAAGGCCGAGGTCGAGGCGGCGGCGAAGATCCTCGGGGTTGAGACCGAAGTTCTCGACATCCACGATGGCGAACTGCTCCCGACCCTGGAGAACCGTCGGACGATCACCCGGAAGATCCGCGAGTGGAACGCCGACGTGGTGGTCGGACCTCGGCCCAACGACTACCATCCCGACCACCGATACACCGGAATCCTCGTTCAGGACGCGGCGTTCATGGTGATCGTGCCGAGCTTCTGCCCGGACGTGCCCGCCCTCAAGAAGAACCCCGTCTTCCTCTACACCGAGGACTCGTTCCGGAAGCCGAATCTGTTCGTCCCAGACGTGGTCATCTCGATTGACCCGGTGTTCGACACCAAGGTCAACGCGATCGACGCGATCGAGTCGCAGTTCTACGAGTGGAACCCGTGGCTCTCGGGCTATCTCGGCGAGGTG
Source organism: Isosphaeraceae bacterium (assembly GCA_025356435.1). Classification (GTDB taxonomy): domain Bacteria; phylum Planctomycetota; class Planctomycetia; order Isosphaerales; family Isosphaeraceae; genus CAMFLR01. The sequence goes on from JANXSY010000099.1 coordinate 24,467, forward strand.
CCCAAAGACAAGGATGCCCGCAAGACGTGGCTCAAAGGCCGGCTCGCGCAGCGGTATGGTGAGTCGGCCAATCGATTCCGCGCGAAGCTCGTCGAGCAGCTTGGCGACGAGGCGGGAAAGGCCGTCAAGACGGCTGAGGCGTTCGAGGTCTGTGAATACGGCTCGCAGCCTTCGAAGGCGGAATTGAAGCGGATCTTCCCCTGGTGAGACGAAACGACCCGAGCCCTCGCGGCGGGTGCCGGAGGGCTCGGGTCTGACGTCTGATCGTCACGAGATCGGGC
>JANXSY010000300.1 GCA_025356435.1 Isosphaeraceae bacterium
TGGGAATTCAGGCAGCAGAAGCGTGAGAGGTCGTCCATGGTCAGGCTCGGCGGCGGGATCACCCGATGGGAGAACAAGTTGCGAGATTCGCTCCTTGATACCAGGACGGACGGCAGCGTGCAACAACTCACGGCCACGAGGCGAACGGCACAAGTTAAGCATAGCTGTTGCCCTGAATCGCGACGGCGCGACGGCCGAGAAGTATGCCGCGACGGCTATCCCGCAGACCGTGATTGTCAATCGAGACGGCACCGTGGCCCGACTTTTTGTCGGAGGTGGGCCGCATTTCGACGACCAACTTCGCGAGGCCCTTAAGACCGTGCTCAAGGGTAGCAAGCCAGAAGCGGATAAGAAGTAGCCAATCTTTTCATTCTGAATCCGCGACAATCCTCGTCCACTCATTGGCGGCGCGTGAAAAGCCGAGGGTGCGGCAGATAGCGGCGAGGCGTTCAATCGCGGCCTTACGCGCGGGGGTGGGGGTGTCTTGGGCCTGAATATAGTCTGCGAACACAGTCCTCAGGTCGAGACGGGCCTCTCGAAGTTGCCGGGTTGTTTCGCGGTGAATAAGGGCTTCGCGGCGGTTCCCTTGCCTCTCGTCGGACATCGCCAGCCGGTAGTGATAGTCGACGATGAACGGGCTCCGTTCGATGGCCCTGCGGTAATCTTCGGCGGCCCCGGCCATATCTCCCGCCTTCTCCTTGGCGATCCCCCGGAATTTCCAGATCTCGGGCTCGACCTCCGCCGCCTTGGGGACACGCGCCAACTCGGCGTTCCAGGCGTCTTGGTCTCCCATGTCATAGAGCACCGTGAGATAATCACGCCAGGCGCGAGTGTCTTCGGGACGACCTTTGAGGCAGGCCCTGTAATGGCGAAGGGCATCGTCCTGGAGCCCGACCGCCATCTCGGCCTTGGCGAGGGCACGCAGCCCTTCCCAGTCCTCGGAATCGGCAGCGACGTAGCGACGGAGTTGCTTGATCGACTCAGAGTAGGAGACCCGCTCGAGTTCGCTCCGCATCCGCCAGCTTAACAAGGTCGCGTGGTCGGCCGGATCAGCCTCGTCAAACGCTCTCCACAAGACGACGAAGGCGTCATCCCAGCGGTCTTCGGTCGCGAGAAGTTGGAGGAGTTCCGCCGCGGCGTCGTGGAAGATTTTCGGCGGGGCTGGGTGGAGCGGGTTGTCGCGGACAATCGCCATCCAGGCCGATTCGGCATCCTTCGCCCGGTCGAGCATCGAATAGGTATTGGCCTCGTGGAAGAGGGCCTCGCTCTTCAGTGGAGACCACACGGGGACCTCGTGCAACTGCCGGGCGCAGTCGATGAGATCTCCCCGCGCACCGATCGCCCTCGCAAGCATCACGCGGGCTTCGTCATCGTGGGGCGATCGACGGAGGATCTGGCGGAGCGCCGCCTCGGCCTCTACTGACCGCTGACTCCGCAACCAGTTCGTAATCGTCTTGAGGTCGGGTACAGTTCGGGTATCTCGCCAGTACCACCAGCTGTTGAAGCCCAGCGTGACCACGATCGCGACGATCAAGGCGAGCCTTCCCCACGGGAGCCGCCTCCGCGATGCCCGCGCGACCGTCGGCCGCGCGGATTGGACCTCGGCAGGCTGGGCGGTCGGATCGGTGAGGCTGGTGTCGATGGTCATAACCAGTCAATCGTTGATGGATCGAGTGCGGGCCTGCGAGACTTCGGGCCGGGAGGAGAGCCTGGCGATGGCCGCGAGGCTGGCGGGGTCGTTGGGCCGGTCGCGGAGCACCAGGCGATGCCAGGCGAGCGCGTCGTCGGAACGCCCCATCTGCTCGCGGAGGTCGGCCAGATGATGATAGAGGTCGGGACGCGGCTCATACCCGAGCCTGGCGAGCCCGAGGGTGTCCTCGATAACCGTTCGGATCGCGACATACGCGGTCTGATGGGCCTTCAGACGTTTCTCAATTCGATCAGACTTGGCTGCATCTCCCGCGAGGCGGGCCGCGCGGCTGAGCCGATAGAGAATCACGCCGTCGTACGGTGCCGCGACGCTGGCCCGCTCATAGGCCTGAGCCGATGTCTGCCAATCCTGAACCCCCTGGGCAACTAGCCCGGCATGGCGAGCGAATCGGATGTCCGGAACGAACGACTTGGGCAAGCGGGCATACTCGGCGGCGAGTTCCTGCGCGCGGCCGGCGTCGTCGAGACCGGTCAGCCAGGCGTCCCACGCCTCGGGCGAGTCGGGATGGGATCGGAGCGCGGCGAGAAGGACTTCGAGGCCCCGCTCGATGCGGCTGTCGTGGATCAACGCCAGCCCGAATATCCTTGCAACGGTCAGGTCGTGCGGGATGACCTTCACGAGCGGTTCGAAGACGATAACGACCGAACCCGGGGCCGACTTATTGATGTCCAGCAGGCCCAATTCAAGGAGGAGCCTGACCCGGTCGCGGGGGTCGGGCTCGATCTCGTGAAGTTCAAGCCCAAGCCGATGGGCCTCATCCATCCGCCCTTCAAGAGCCATCAGGTCGAGGAGCGCCCATCCCGCCTCGGGGACAGTGGGATGGAGCCGGATCGCCTCCCGCCAGCAGACTTCGGAGAGGTCGTATCGCCCTTGCTGGTAGCGGGCCTTTCCCATAAAGAACTGCACCAGCGCAGCCTTCTCGGGCGTCGCGGGTCGGAGGTTCCGGAGGCGGTCGAGAGCAAGGCCAGGTTGCGGGTCAGGCCGATCAGTCGCGACCTCAGCCATGAGGAGATTTGCGTGGTAGTCGGTCGGGTGTTCTCGCAGGAAAATATCGAGTTGAGATTGCGCCAGATCGAATTGACGACCCCGCGCGAGCTCGCGAATCTCACCGAGGTCGACGGCGCGGTCGACGGCTTGCGGGCGGCGCGTGACCAGCCACGACACGGCCCCAACCAGGGGCAAGACGGTCGCCAAGACGATGACGATGTCACGGAACCGAGGTTTCATCGTCATGCCTGGAGGTCTGGTGTATTCATCATAGGGCGTAGCGGGGGAGCTGATTCGCGGGCACGTTCGCTGTCGCAGCGGGCCTTGTTCGGAACTGTTCGGCCCGCCTCACGAAGCGGTCGGCGAGGTCAACCCGTCCGGCCTGTCGGTAGGCCAGAGAAAGAGTATACATCGTGTCATAATCGCGAGGCGATAGCTGCTGGGCTCGGAGGAGATGCGTCACGGCCTCTTCGAACCTTCCACGCCGAAGCGCGATCTTGCCGAGGTAGAGCGGGGGCAGGGGTGATTTTTCGTTCCATTCCGCAGCCTGGAGATAACAGGCTTCTGCCCGTTCGGTCGCCCCCAGGAGGTCGTAGGCCCGGCCAAGTAACGCCATCAATTCGGCGTTGGGCTCGCCCGCCGACGCTTGCGTGAGGTAGCGGGCGGCCTCGTCGAGTCGTCCGATCGCGATGAGATCGTTGCCGAGATGGCTCCAGAACAGGGGGCGAGGAAGAGGCATCGACCGGAGCTCGGGGTCGAGTCCGAGGACGCGCAAGAAAGCTTCGACAGCCCCCTCAAAATTCCCGTCGTTATGATAAATAACACCCCGCAGAGTGTATCCGATCGCGGCACCCCTGGGGACGTTGATGAGGCGATCGGCAAGCTTCAACGCCTCAGCGTCGTCCTTCTGGGTGATCTGGACCGCAGCCAGGCGACGCATCGCGAGGATGTCATCGGGCCACCGTACGAGGATCTCCGAATAGGCCTGGATCGCCTTATTTCGGTGGTTGCCTCGCACCAGGCCATACGCACGGATATGCAGGTCATCGAGTGAGAGATGGCCTGCCCGTTCATAGTATGGTTCGGCCTCGTCAGCGAAATCGAGTCGGCTCAGACATCGTGCGGACATCACCGCCGCCGCACGGCTCCAGGGCCGACGTTCGAGATGGGAGAGGGCCTTCCGGAGCGCGCCGGGGAGGTTTCCCTGGATGTCGGAGCGTCGCGCCTCGTCGATCGCCCCGGATCGGGTCAGATTCCAGGCCGTCAACGCCACCAATGCCGAGAAGCAGATCACCAACCCGAGCACGACGGAGACTCGCCATACCCATCGTCTCACAGAAGAGGTCTTGGTTTTTGTCACAACGAGGGTCTTTAACGAGTCGTGAATTTGAAGCCGGTCGGGTTGCTCGCGCCGTGTAGAGAACCCCAGTTCTCCTCGCTGCATCCCACTCCCGAAAACCATGACAGTAGGATAAGAGTGGCTATTTTGGATCTGTACATTGGTCACGATTTCGAGTTCGTGATGACGGCCTCCGCCCCGGTTGTGGTGCGGAGGCCGTCGAGAGGGTTTTATCCGGCGACGATGTGTCGATCAGTACGAGTCGGAGCTGATGACTTCACCGCGGTCGGGGGTGGCGATGGCGTACCAGGCCATGTAGTTGACGCTCGACTTGACGAACCGGACCGAGCCGTCCGCCATGAGGACGTTCACGCCGCCCGAGTGGAGCGAGCTGGCGGGCGTCGAGGAGATGATACCGCGACTGTCCTGCTTCTGGTCGGAGTAGTCGCAAGCCGTGCGGTTGGGCGGAATGGTGTGCGAGTAGACCTGCGTACCGCCAAAGGCCCACCACTCACCCTTCCAGGTCCACTGTTGATTGGCCGGGCCGACGACAGTCCGCTGGCAAGCCTGGGCGAACTCGAAATCGGTAGCGAATGAATTAGTCTGATCGGCCCCGCTCGGGTAGTTGTAAACTTGGCCGAGGCCGTCTTTGCCGCTGCCCGGGCCCACGGCTGGGCCTTTGACCCACTCGCTGAAGATCACGGTGTTGCTCGTACCGTCGGTGAATGTCGAGAGCTTGACCGGACGCTTGACCGCACCGTCCCAGTTGGTGGCGACATAGGCGGGGCCGTTGGGCACCCAGCTATCGACGCCGATCTTGCCCGTGATCCGACGATTGAGGCCGATATTGGCCGGGTAGTTGCCCGAAGCGACCAGGCGGGACTGCCCGTTCGCGAAGGTGAACGTGCCCGAACCACCGGGAAGAACATCCGACGGGCAGAGGAACCCATTGATCTGGGTCACGAGGACGGTCGCCTGCGCATAGGACTGTCCACCGCCGGCCGCATTGTCAGTGACACCCGTGCCGACCTGAACGGTTGGACCCCACCGCACGCCGATCGATGTATTCAGCGCGTTGTACGTCGCATTCTGTTCAAGGAACGGGAGCAGCCGGACGTGGATCGAATAGTTCTGATACGGCGCTCCGTTCTGATAGTCGTCGACAGTCACGGGCGGGAGCGCATCGTTAGTGCTGATGTAATTATGCATCGCCAACCCGAGCTGCTTCAGGTTGTTGACGCATTGCGCCTTGCGGGCCGCTTCACGCGCGGCCTGCACGGCCGGCAGAAGAAGGGCGATCAAGACGGCGATGATCGCGATCACCACCAAGAGCTCGATCAGGGTAAAGCCACGACGACTTCGCTGCATGTCTTACTGCCTCCAACGAAAAATAGGAAAGAAAGATATAAGTTCCTCGTCAGTGCAACGAGAGCAACGGCCTGGCGTTATTTCGCGCCGGGATAACCGCTCGCCTTTAAGGACTTCTGCGGATCAGCGCCACGCTGCGAACTCAATTCCTGCAGCGACTTCGGCTGAGGAACGGCCGGACCGACGGCGGCCCCTGCTGTGGCCTTGGCCTGCTGCTTGACGGCCTCTTCATTGTCCGACGCGCATCCGGCCAGGCCGAGCAACGTCACGCCGAAAACCATCGCTGCCTGGCCCAGTGAAATCAACCTCATGATCGGCATGGCTCCTGTGTGGGAACGACAAATTGGATAAATCGAGGCTCCACTTCACGTTCAGGACGGTGTCATCGACCGCCCCAACCAAGGTCTATCCCGGCGAAGTCGCCAGGCAAGATTCCTTGAGCTCCAGTTGACCCTTCCAGGAATCAGTCAACTGAAGTCGCATCAATGCTAGATCCGAAACCCGACCCGGATGGAATACGCCGAGACTCCAGGGAAGTGACCCTGAGGTTCGATATCTTCCTACCTATCTGAGAAATTCGTATCAGCCGAGACGAGATTAGTGAAGTGGTAGTTCAGGGTAGAAGTACTTGGACGCATTGTCAATAATAAAGAGTTTGTCACAATCGACTTTTTTTGACCGAAATCATTAAGAGTAAGGGCTTTGAGTGGATGAGTGCTAACTGCATTGCATTCCGAATCTGGTATATACTAAAATGGACGGCGCTGGCGGGCGATCCTATAATTACATCACTCGAATCAATTTTACTACAGATTTTTATGTATGCGGATATTATGGTCTGAGAAGGAAGAATGCGGCACGGCGTCCTTGACGACGGGCATGTGACATTTGAGGCAGTCGGTCTTCGCGTTGACCGGACAACTTGCCACATGTGCGGATTTCCCCTTCGGCTCGACCGCGCGGGGGTCATGGCATGAGAGACATTTGCTCTCGTAAAAAGAGACAGACGTCTCGGCGTCACGATGAGGGTTATGGCAGGTCAGGCAAGTGAGAGCACCTTCCGACTCCGTGTAGCATCGGCTCTTAATCAACATCGACGCCTGGAACCGGACGTTGGACCTGTCGGACGAATCACCGATGGCCGCCCCCCGTGGGCTGTGGCACTGACCGCAGAGTTGGATCACCTTTGGGGCCGAGAAGTGTTGCGGCCGGGCGATGGCAAGGTCTGGAAAATGAGTCTCGACCGCCTTAACATGCCCGCCGCCCGGCCCATGACAGCGTTCGCAGCCGATCGAATGGTCGGCGACGGTCAGACCGACCCGCTCCTCGGCCTCGTGGGCGTCGGTGGTATGGCAATGGAGGCAGCGCCTGACCGCATCGGGCGGCAGTGGCTCACCGAGATAAGCGGCCGGGTCGTGAGGCGTGGGCGAGTGACCGGTCGTCCGGTCCCATCCTGAGCCATCATTGTAGTGTGAGAGACGTAACTCGCGGTAATCGCCGGCCTCGTCGCGACCGATGAGCGTAAGGCCCCGGTCGCCCGAGCCGATCGCATATTCGACCAGCGCGCGGTAGGTCCGGTCGCCGACTCGGGTCTCGACTCGGACGCGATCGGCCTCCTGCTTGTAGGTGTGGACGACTTCCTTAGAATCGGGGTCGACGACCGGGCGGTCGGGAAGCTTCAAGCGGCCCAATTCGGAAGTCGGACCGAACGTGCGTGCGTGAAGGCTCTTTTGCTGCGATCCGTGAATGGCGGAATGACACTCGGCACACTTCGCCGCGCCCACATACGGCGACGGTTCCCGGACGGCGGCGGTGTCGTCTCCGTAGCCCTGAGATCGACCGAGGGCGGCGGAAGCGGCCGGAAGATTGCCTTCAATCAAGAAGGCCCTGCTCAGGAGCCACTCGGCCTCGTTGTCGGGTCCGTTCGCCAGGACCGTCTCCAGGATCCCCTTCGAGACCGAGGTCTCGCCAAGTTGGAGCCGTCCCCGAGCCAGCAGCTTGCGGGCGACGGACGGAGAAGCCGTCGCGCCATAGAGCCGAGCGTCTTTTTTTAAAGCCAGATCAATATGTCGGGCTGAGTCTGCGGGGTCTGACCGCTCGGCCGCGAGGATTCCGCCAAGCAATTCGCCGCGTGCCTCCCAGCCGGGAATCTCGGCGAGCCGCTTTGCCAATCCGGTCGCTTTCGAGAGGCTGTCCGACAGGGCGTAGATGCGGGCGAGTTCTTGGAGCAACTCGGGATCAGGCGGTTCGATTTTGAGCCCCTGCTCCAGGGCAACCATCGCCATTGGTACCTTGTCCTGCCGGATCAGGCCCGCTCCGAGGAGGAAGAAGTCTTCTCCGTTCATCCGTTCCATACCGATCCGGCCGTCGTAGATCGTCTGGGCCAGGTCGTCACGGCCGAGCCGGGCCGTCGCGCGGGCCGAGATGAGCAGGGCGTCGAAGTCGTTTGGGTCCGACCTCAGCCGCTCGCTTGCCAAGGCCCAGGCCGCCTGCCAATCCTTGCGGGCATACGACGCGCGGGCCTTCTCAAGCGGTCCGACGGGCAGGGTCGACCAGGCCTTCCAGCCCGCGACTCCCACCCCAATCGCCAGCACGATGCCGAGGATCGTGGCCTTCGATTGTGGGCCGATGGACTTCCCGACCTTTGGCATCGCGGCACCTTCTCCGATTCGCTGGGGACGCGTACGGCCAAGCCCCTTACAGCTAGGGGACTCTCACTTTGAGACGAAAGCGATTTCGTGACGGGGTACTGCCGACACATTTAGCTTAGCCGCGTTTATCTCCAGCGACAATCTCACGCGACCGCGCACAACGATCGTCGGCCCCCTCATCGGGGGCCTTCGAGCGACAGTCGCGGCCGTCACGCACCAATGCAGTTTTTTCTGACAGGCTGGTCCACATCGACACGTTCATACAGTCATGAGCCTAGGCTGTTGTTACCAGCGTTTCGCATCCTCGCTCGATCCCGGTCGGTTCTTATCCTAAGCGACGCTGGCGACAAGGTCGTCTGCGAGACGGTCGAGGGCCTCGCGGGTGAGGTGGCACGTGACAACGAAACGTTGTCGTGTCGCGGTATCGAAAGCGACTCTGCGGAGTTGCAGCGTACCCTCGCGCCGGAGGTGCATTTCATAGTACGTTCGAAGCGTGTCGCGGACTGAGGGGGATTGGCTCCGCAACTCGACCTCGCCGCCGACGGCGTCGATTTCGAGCACGACGAGCGGCTCCATGAGGTAGGTCAGCCTGGCGGTCAGGCGGTCGCCCCAGGCTTTGAGGGCGTCGGCCGACCAGTGGGGCTTGTCGGTCGCGACGAAGTCAAGGACGTCGAAGGAGACGCCGACGGGGCTTGCGGCGATCAACTTCAGCGTGATTTGGTGCGGCCCGTCGGCGACCGACAGGGTGCCTGGTCCGCGATTGGCGTCAACCTCGGCGGATAGCTTTCGGCTCAGAAGGCTCATGGGTCGATCCTCCCAGGGGCCGGATCGTCTGATCCGTCCCGTCGAATGATAAAAGTGTCGACCGCCCGTCGATGTTCGTCTCGATATGGACCGGACGCGTCCAGAGGCGGTGGAGGTGGCGGAGTGTGTCTTGCGCGTGGTCGAGCTTGAGGTCGAGCCCGAAGTGCTCGTGCTGGAGATAGAGTTCGCTCCGATTCCGGTAGTTCCCCTCCTTGACCCGGATGATCGGCTGGCCGAAATTCGTCAGGCCGAAGAGGAGGCGATCTTTGATTGTCTTGAATTCTCGGCTCTCGATCTCATAGGTTTCGTTCTGGTCGTTGTGCTTGAAGCTGAACATCTTATGCCGTCGGCAAAAGTCGGGAGTAAGAAAGGTGTCGATGAAAGTAACATCGTTATGAATCTGGCGCACCTCGAAGATTTTCGCGCGTCCAAGGCCCAGCCCCTTGTCCCACCGGAGCCGGGCTTCGTAATCGTCGCACTCGTCGAATTCGGGGCCGAACTGTCCCTTATTCCAACGTTCCTCGATATCGCGGAGAAGCTCGATTCCGAGTTTGTAGGGGTTGAGCCGGCCGGGCTGGGTGGCCATCGTTCCCGAGTGGTGGTCGGCGTAATCGATCAATTCGGAATGGTCGAGGATCTTGGTCGTCATGATGGTCGAATGCCAAAACGAGGCCCAACCCTCGTTCATGATTTTGGTCTGACCTTGAGGCGTGAAGTAATATGCCTCTTGTCGGACGATGTCGAGGACGTCGCGTTGCCAGGCGTTGAGCGGGGCGTTTTCGAGGAGGAAGAGAAGCACGTCGCGTTCGGGCTGTTCGGGAAACTGGCGGGCCTTCTGCTTGTCGAACTCTTTCTGCCTCGCCTCCTCCTTGAGGACCTCGGGGGGGTTGAGGTAGGAGTCCATGTAGTCTTTACTCTGGAACTTGACCACGTCTCCCGGCCTTTCTTCGCCGTCTTTGAAGTCGTAGCGGTCGGCTGTGTCGCGTCGCTTGATAAATGGGGAGTGAATATCGATCAGATTTTCGAGGGACAAGCAACTATCGATAAAGCTCTCGACCGTCTCCTCGCCGAACCGCTCCATGTAAGACCGAATGCGGTTGCCATGATTGGCGGTCTCGTCCATCATCTTGCGATTCGTGCGGCTGAACCAGATGTTATTCTTGAAGAAGTCGTTATGTCCATAAACATGAGCCATGACGAGTTTTTGATCGACCCGCTGATTGCACCGCAGCAGATAGGCGTAACACGGGTCGTTATTGATGACCATCTCATAAATCTTTTGAAGCCCGTAGCGATACCCTTTTGAGAGCTGTTCATACTCCATGCCGAACCGCCAGTGGGGGTATCGGGTGGGGAACCCACCAAGGGCGGCGATCTCCGAAAGTTCGTCGTAGTTGAGGACCTCGAAGATCGTCTCGTAGAAGTCGAGCCCGTAAGACCGCGCGTGGCCCTCGATCTCGATCTGGAGTTCGCGAAGGTCGGCGGGCAGGTTGTGCTCTGTGCTCATGATCGACATCGGAGGTCACCCCACAGAAGAGGCGTCAGCGGACAGAACCTTACGCAACTCGGTTTCGATTCGACTCATGCCGATCAAGATCGGCTTCTTCGTCACCTCGACGACCATCTCCGCCACCCCTGCGGGGCTATGATACGAACCGGCATACCCGCCGATCGGCGATGATCCCTCGAAGGTGCCAGCCTCGGGGGTGCCGTCGACCGAACCGAACCGGGTCGCGAGCGAAGACAGGCGGCGGAACGCCTTCTTGCGATGCTCTGGGTCGGCGGGATAGGGGACGCGAATCGTCGGCATGGGGTTCACCTCATTCCTCTCAGGGCAACAGGTCTGGAACGCGGTCGACATAATCGCCCTCCGGCTCGTGCGGTCATCGACCTTTGCCCAAGAATTCTTTGATCGAGTCGTAGATCCCATCCTTGTTGCGGATCTCGGAGAGCGCGACGTTCGGTACGTCTTCGAAGGCTTCCTCCAGTTCGCGATAGAACTCGCCCGAACCGTATGGGCTCTCGACCTGGCCGTAGCCGAAGAGGTTGCTCTTGGGGAGGATTTGGTCGCGGAGCAGGCTGATGCATTGGCGGTTGTCTTCGCCCCAGTTGTCGCCGTCGGAGAAGTGGAGGACATAGACGTTCCAGTCGATCGGCGGGTGGTCGGCGTCGATCATCTTGTTGGCCAAGTTGTAAGCCGAACTGATCCGCGTGCCGCCGCTCTCTCGGGTGTGATAGAAGGTGTGCTGGTCGACCTCGCGGGCAACGGCGTCGTGGACGATGTAGCGGGTCGTCACGCCGTCGTATTGGCTCCGGAGCCAGGTGTCGATCCAGAACGCCTCGATCCGGACAATCTCCTTCTGGTCGTCAGTCATCGAGCCTGAGACGTCCATCAGATAGATGAGGACAGCGTTCGAATGCGGTAGCGCGATCGGGTTCCACGATCGGTAGAGCTTGTCCTCACGGACGGGGATGACCATCGGATCGCTGCGATTATAGGTGTTCGACGCAATCTGTCGCTTGAGCGCTTTTTTATACGTCCTCTTGAAGTGCCGCAGGCTCTCGGGGCCGGTCTGGCGGATGCCTGTGTATTTGTCCTTCTCCTCAATGATATTGGCGCGTCCCTTGGGCTGGATGCGGGGCAATGCGAGCCCCTCGCCAAGGATCGCGGCGAGTTCGTCGAGGGTCAATTCGACTTCGAGCAGGTGTTGCCCGGGAGCATCACCGGCCATCCCAGGTTCGTCCCCTTCACCCGATCGGGCGATCGGCGTACCGACGTCGCCGGGGCCTTGGCCGACGCCTCCGCTGTTCTTCTGGCCGTAACGGAACTCGGGAATCTGGATCTGCGGCAGCGGGATCGAGACCAACTCGCCGCCCGTCTTGCCGATCATCTCGCCATGAGTGATGTATTTGCGCAGGTCGGACTTGATCTTCCCCCGGACGATCTGCTTGAACCGGTTTTGATCGCGTTCGATTTTACGCACTGCGGCACCCTCCCTTGCCGTTGAGGGAGAGCCCCGCGCGGGCCTTCCCATTCTCGGACCGACGCCGATGGGCGCAGCAGACGCTGCCCGCGAGCGGAGCGGTCCGATCCTGCACCGATTCAAAGAGCCGGGAAATTTAAGTGGGCGGGAGCCTATTGAAGGCGATCATGATCCGTCTAACCCGCACTACAGGCAAATTTTATTCCGGAGGCGATCTTTTGTCCAATTCGGTCGTCGTATTCGACCGCGACAAGGAGAGATTGCGGCGACGGCGATCGTGCCGATCTTGCGACCGTCGAGTGGGTAACGATCGACATAATCTTGATTCTTGCCCCGAATGACCGTTACGTCAGGCGAGGGATCAGCACGGTCGTCGTGGTCATACCGAATCCTTTCGGGAGATGCGAGGCGCGGCCGGTCATCGCCCGCGCCTCGCAGTGGGCCTAGTGACTGCCACGCTTAACGTCGCCCCGTGCGAAGATGCTTGCGACGTAGTTGAGGACATCGCTCGCCGAGTCTTCGTCGTAGCCGTAGTTGCGGATCAAGCGGCTCTTGACGATGTCGATCTTCTCCTGCGTCTCCTTGTCGACAACGCTCGACACGAGACTCGTGAGCTTAATCGTGTCTTTCTGATCCTGGAACAGCTTGAGCTCGAGTGCCTTCTGGAGACGTTCGTTGGTCTTATAGTCGAACTTCTTGCCGTCGAGCGAGAGGGCTCCGATGTAATTCATGATCTCGCGGCGGAAGTCATCCTTGCGGGATTCGGGTATATCGATCTTCTCTTCGATCGACCGCATCAGCCGCTCGTCGGGCTCCTCGGTCTGACCGGTGTACTTGTTCTTGACCTTCTCTCGCTGGGTATACGCCTTCACGTTGTCGATATAGTTGCCGCAGAGCCGCGCGAGGGCGTCTTCGTCGGCGGCGATGGCGCGCTGGACTTCGTTCTTCACGATGTCCTCGTATTCTTCCTTCACGACAGAAAGCAGGTGCTTGTAGTGTTTCCGCACCTCTTCGCTGTTGATGAGCGAGTGGTGCTTCAGCCCGGATTCCAGCTCGTTCAACACCATGAACGGGTTGACCGACCGCTCGGAGGCGTGGGCAACGAGGGCGTTGGAGATTTTGTCCTGCACGTAGCGTGGGCTGATCCCGTGCATCCCCTCGCGTTCGGCCTCCTCGCGGAGTTCCTTGATATTATCCTCGGTGAAGCCTGGCAGGGTCTTGCCGTTGTAGAGCTTGAGCTTCTGGAGCAGGGTCAGACCGGCGTTCTTGGGCTCTTCGAGCCGCGTGAGCACGGCCCACATCGCGGCGACCTCAAGGGTGTGAGGCGCAATCGTCTTGCCTCGAACTTTCCGACTATTGTAATCCTTCTGATAAATGTGAATTTCGTCGGAGAGCCGGGTGACGTAGGGGACGTCGATCTTGACCGTCCGGTCGCGGAGTGCCTCCATGAACTCGTTCGACTGAAGCTTTTTATATTCGGGCTCGTTGGTATGCCCGATGATAACCTCGTCGATGTCGGTCTGGGCGAACTTCTTCGGCTTGATCTTGTGTTCTTGGCTCGCGCCGAGCAGGTCATAGAGGAACGCGACGTCGAGCTTAAGAACCTCGATGAATTCGATAATGCCGCGGTTGGCGATGTTGAACTCGCCGTCGAAGTTGAAGGCTCTGGGGTCGCTCTCGGTGCCGTATTCGGCGATCTTGCGATAGTTGATGTCGCCGGTCAGCTCGGTCGCGTCCTGGTTCTTTTCGTCCTTGGGCTGGAACGTGCCGATGCCGACGCGATCTTGCTCCGAGAGAACAAGGCGGCGGACGCGGACATCGCTGAGCACGCGCGACCAATCGCCGTCGTATCGGGCCATCCGCTCGTTGTAGGTATGGCGACAATATGGGCAGAGGTCGCCGTCGATCGCGATCTCGTAGCCGTTCGGCGGAATATGCTTGTTCAACTCTTCCAAGATGTGATCGCGGTGCTCGTTGGGGACGAGGTGGAGCGGCTCCTCATGCATCGGGCAGTCGGTCCAGACCTCGATCTCTTCAATCCCTTCCTCACGCCACTGATAGGTATAGATCGCCCCCTCGTCGGTGCGAGAGTAACGTTCGATGCCCTTCTTGAGCAGGCGGACGATCGTGCTTTTCGAGCTGCCGACCGGCCCGTGCAGCAACAGAACTCGCCGCTCGGTCCCGTAGCGATGCGCCGCGCTCTTGAGGATATTGACCAGATTCATCAGCGTCCGGTCGAGCCCGAAGATCGCGTCCTGACCGCCCGTCTCCGGGTCGTCGAAGAAGGTGAATCGAAGGTGCTTCTCCTTGTTGATGACGACTTCCTCGGTGCCGTGACTTAAGATCATATCATAGACGCGCTGATAAGCCGTCCGCGTGACCTTGGTGTCGGCCTTGACGATCTCGAGGTAATCGGCGAACGAGCCGTTCCAGTGCTTCTTCTGATAATCCGCCAGATTATGGCGTTTAGAAATCGAAGCGATTAGATCCGTTCCTGCGGACATGGGCCGTCTCCTCCTGAATGGTAGACACGTCGAGCGTGGCGCATCCGAGGCCGTATGACGATCCGATCGGCACGCGCATGGAGAGGAGCCTCGCGACGTGCCGAGGCCAATCCGAATTGTCAATCTGTCGAAAGGGGATGAACGAGATTGATTGGCCAGGACGGTCCGTGTTCGGACCGGGTCGAAGGGAGCAGCCCTTGGGAGCGGGCGTCATCTTCCTCGGGGCGGGTGCCAGCGTGTCGTTAACCATCCGTGCCACGCCAGGCCGTCTCTAATGTATTACAACTCCCCGCAATCGAAACTGTCAAGCAAACCGGAGATCAAACTCCGCCCCTCATCGCTTTCTCGCACCCGTCTCTTCGGGATTAATCGACGACGCTTAGGACTTCTTCAACCTCGACGCTCGCGAGCCGGGCCGGCAACAAAGATCGCTCTCCCAAGTCGACGAGGCCTGCGAGCATCATCAGGCCGACGGGAAGGGTCGCGTAATGGGCATATGAGTCGGCGGCGGCGAGAACCCAACTCTGCGTCGGCATCGAGAGCATGAGAAAATAGGCAACCGAGGTCAGTGACGCCGCGAGCAGACCCCCGGCGATCAGTAAGCCGACGAGGTTCCCCCCTTCATCTCGCAGGAGACGCCAATAGCCCTTGACGACACTGCCGAACGTCCCGCGTGACCACGCCAAGGCCCCCGCCATCCCGATGAAAACGATCGCCGCCCCTTGGAGGTCGATGACTCCCCAACCGAGTTGCCAGCGGACATAGGAATTGAGCCAGGTCCAGTTCGGGAGGTACGGCAGCGCCAGGGCCACCGCGGTTGCGACATACCGGCTCGGAGTGATAAGCAGGCAAACCAGCGCCGCCCCAGGCATCAGCCCGACGACCCCGGGGAGGTCAAGCGACTCATTCTCGACCGTATCACCCAAGGTCGCATTCCGCAGCTCGACCGCGACCCAGGCGACGAGCGTCCCGTCGGTGATAAGTTGGAGCAACGGCACCGCAACTTCGACCCCCAGGCAGTTGCCAAGCGGGATGTCGAACGAGCCGTAGAGCAGCCCGATCGTACGATAGATCGCGTAGAGGGCAATCCCCACCCAGCAGACCGTCCCCCAGGCCGCGTCGCGTGACGCCCTCGGCGAGATCACACGTGTCACGCTCCCCCATCGGTCGGAAGAGAACTGGAAGATCAAGACCACCGCCGCGATCAGCAGTGGGATCATATTGCCCAGCGCAATGATATCGCGCAGGGGCGTGGCACCGGCAACCACACCCTGTTCGATCGCGAGCGAAACGATCGGCCGTCCCTTGGTCAGGACCAGAAGGTCTTCACGCCCCTGGGGCTGGTTGTAGACGAGGGCCTGGCTGAACGTCCAGCAGACGACCGTCAACCCCACCACAACTCCAATCAGTCGGCCCGATCGCCTCAGTCTCGCCATTGCCGACGAAAGAAGTCGGACATGCCCAGCGAGGTTGAACGTCTGCCGCAGGGCACGCATCGGCCCCTGGCGGATAACCGCGAGCGTGAAGACGCACCCCAGTCCGAGCAGGACCGGCCAGAGCCACGCCAGACCCGAAACGCTATCCGGTGCCGACAGTGTGAGGCTCGCATACCAGCGCCGGAGCGCCAACTGGATCTGAGACCCACCGCCCCCCGAACCGGTAGCGATCCCGCTCGTGGTCACCTGAGCCCACATCGACGTGCTGAACATCCAAGCGTCCAACGTCGCCCCCCCTCGATCGACGGTCGCGTCATCTCGAACCGTCGCCGATTGTACGCCCCGAATCTCTTCGGAACCAGACTCAGCCCACGACGGTTGTCAAATATGGAAGAGGCGCGCTATCGAGCAGGCATCGGCTCGGAGATGATATCAGCCGTCCGGCGCGGGCCTGTCTCGGGCGAGGGTGCGGTCGAGGTAGCAGCCGGGGTGTCGTAAAGGCGAAGGTAACGGTAATAGACTTCGAGGCTCAGGGTCGCCAGCGCGGTGCAGTAGATTCGCCCGCCGTGGGTGCCATACTGGCTCTCGTCGGGGTCCCAACTCCCGGTCGCGTGGCCCGTGAGTCGCTGACGGCGGATGATCTGGTCGCGGGCCTGAGCGTTCCATCGGGTCCAGGCGTCGCCGCCTTGCTGATACATGGCGAGAGTGCCGTAGTACCAGTAATACAGGTTATATTGCGATACGTCGGGGCCATTGCGAAGCAGATATTCCGCTGCTTCGTCACTGGCCATGCCCGGTCCACCGACACTCAAGAATTGGCGGCAGACCCAGGCTTCGGCCGTCATCGTCGGCGTGACTTTCTCCCACGGCTGATAGCGGGCCAGGCCGCTCGACGATCCCGAGGCCACCTTGCCCAGCCAGGCGAGGACGCCTTGCTTGGTGTTGGCCTGGATCGGGATTCCGTTCTCCTGGGCCGATTTCAAGACCATCACGGCCCAACCCAGGATGCTCGTATCACCGACCGGGGCACCGGGCGCGTATCGCCAGGCCATGCGGTCGGTGGCCCGCGACTTTACCAGGAAGGCCACGGCCTTTTCGACCGGTGCGCGAAGCTTGGGGTCGCCCGTCAGGGCATAGGCTTCGCAGAGGGCGAGGGTCGCCATCGCGTGGCAATACATCCCGACCGCCTGGCTCCGGCCTCGGAGGTCGCCGTCGGCCTTCTGGGCGAGCCGGAGGTATTCGAGACCTCTGGCGACCGTATCGGCATATTGGCCGTCGGTGTGTGTATAACCCGCGCCGAGGTAAGCGAGGAGGGCTAACCCGGTCAGCGCGGTATCGGCCTCCCAGTAGTAGCACTCGCCGAAACAGATATCGCCCGGCGGGCAGTGCGAGGTGTAGTCGTCATCCCCTTCAGCGACCGTGCCATCCTTGTATTTGGCCGTACCGCCGTCCCATCGGCCATCAGGGTCTTGGTGGCGGCGAAGCCATTCGAGGGCACGCTCGACCGACTGCTCACTCTCGCGGGTGGCCCCCGCCCGCTGGGCCACGGCAAACCGATTCGGGTCGAGTCGCGACCGATAGACGAGCGGTACGTCGGCAGGAGGGCGGGTCAACCCGGTCGCGCCGGCGATCGAGGGAAGTCCCGGAGCACCCGGCGGGGTGACGCGGGGCAGCGGCAGCTCGGGCCGTCGTTCGTTGATCGCCAATGCGGTGACTTCACGACCCGGCCTCGACTGTTTGCGAACGTCCGAATCGGGCAGGGTCTCTCGGGGGGCGGGCATTGCCGAGAGCTTCGCAGGACCAGGATCGGACGCGGTCGGTTCGGCGGCGACGGCGGCAGGAGACGCGACCTCCCGGTTGGGATTCGGCGTGATGCCCGGCCCGGGACCGAGCCCCCTCGGCGAGGTCGGCATGAGAGTCGCCAAGGCCGGGGCGAGCGGCGTCGAGGGCCGTCGCGGTTCAAGAAGCGCGAGGGCCGACGCTCCCGCGCCGGTTGGCTCAGCTCGCCTCGATCGAGCCCGCAAGTTCACTTCGACGGGCAAGGCGGGACCGGCGGCGGGCTGATCGACGGTCTTCGGACCGACCTTCGAGGAAGGGACTTCGGAAGGATCGAGCAGGGCGATCGTCGCGGGCGTCGCCACGGACTTAGTGGCCGGAGTCTGCAATGGCCCGCTCATCGCGGGGGCCTCGAGCGCCGGTGTTGCCGAGAGCGCGGGGGACGGGGCGGTAACTCGGGCCACAGGCTTCGTGGAGACTTCGGCCCCTTGATCGGGACGGACCCGGCCTGCCGATCCCACCGTCTCGGCCGGCGCGGTTTCGACCGCTTTCGGTCGGTTCGCGGCGATTTCAGTCGGGTCACCGGGCGCAACCGAGGCCGCTGCGATCGGTGTCGGGACAAGGGTCGAGTTGGCCGGGACCGTCGGGGCGGGCGGGTTGATTTCGAGCACAACCGCAGTCGGCGGGAGCAACTCCCTCCGAGGCTGGGGCACGTTGGGGAGATTCGCCCGGTCGCTCCCTTTCGGGATGGGCCGGATCGAAGGATCAGCGAGCCCCGCCGCATCGGCCGCGCGATCCCAGGCGGCGACCGCACGGGCCGGTCGTCCATCCGGCCCCTTGACGTCCACACCCTCGGGGGACGAACCATCTTCGGTTGAGGCGAGTTGGACCCGGATCGGGACGACGTCGGCGCTGTCGTCCGCCCGATCGCCGAGGACCGCCATCACGATCGGAAACGTGCTCCCGTAGAGCACAAGCCCTACGTGGGCGGCGATCGAGAGCACGAGGCACTTTCGCAGGGCGCGGCGAGAACCCCAACTCGTCCAAGTCATGAGCGCAAGCACGACGACCACCAGGCCGAGGCTGGCCCAGGCACCGAGATCGGCGCGGAGGAGTTGGAGGAACGTTTCGAGGTCGAGACCGGTCATGAGAGTGGGCTCGTCAGGACTCGGGAGGATCGACCACAGCTTACGAATTCCGTCGGATTAGGGCCAGACGAAGGCGGAGGATCTGCAGACCGGACCCGAGGCTTTCTGTGCGTTGGCTTATAACACCTCATGCTCTAGGGTCTGGCAGTCCCAGGTCACGACAGATTTTACGAGAAAAGTAGTCATGGACCTCGTTATGCCGTGGCCGGGACGACCTGCGTCCTGTCATATGTCTCTCAATAACAATATCTTAGGGCACAATCTTTACGAGAATCAACAAGACCGACGCCCACCCTCAACGGGCTGAGTCGGCCTCATCCCAATCAAGCCCTAGCAGCTCCTCCATCAAAGATCATACAGATCATTATCATGTTCCATCGCCCGAGCGATGGCGTTGGGGATGTCGACTCGCATCTGATGCGGTGTACGTGAGGGTCCGCCAGGCGAGAATCGGCGATGGCCGGGTTCGGGGCTTGGCGTGGCTATGCTTCGCGCCGACTCGGAGGGAACGGCCAGGCTGATCGCGTCGACCGTTTCGGCACCGAGGCGTTCGAGGCTGCCGACGAGTTTCTCGACCCGGCCCATCAAGCCGTCGTAGGCGACGAGCGAGAGAATCGCCATCGCCACGCCCGCCGTGACCGGACCGAGCGCGGCGGCGATCGCGGGTGCCCAGGAGGTATCCGGCACGTTCAGGGCGCGACCGGCTGCGAGCAAGCTGCCGAGAAGGCCGAGCAGGGGGGCCATCGCGGCGATTCGCCGGAGCGTGCCGACGTTGCGACGGAGCCTATCGGCTTCGACTCGTCCCGCGAGCGTCACCGCGCGTTCGAGGTCGATCGTCGGCCGACCCCACCGCTTGACGGCCGCCAGGGCGACGCGAGAGGCAGGGCTAGGGTTCAGCTCGCAGAGGTCGAGAATCTTGCCTCGCTCGAGCTTGACGTCTTCCATGCGGTCCTTGAACCGCTTCATGAAGTCGTTCGGCAAGATGCGTCGCCGACGAAGCCGGGCCATCCGTTCGAGCATCGTAAACAAGCCGAACAGGCCGCAGGCGACCAGGCCGCCGGTCGGGATGCGTTCGGCGGGGGGGGTCGCCCAGTACCAGGCGACAACTCGCGTCCCGACCCGCTCGGCCTGTTTGAGCAGGCGATCGACCGTCGGGTTCGCGCCGCCGTCGGCCCCGGTGCAGGTGAGGATGACTACCGAGAGGGCCAGCCAGGAGGCGGCGCGGAGGGGAGGTCGAGGCATGGGATGGGGTCCTTCCCGTGGGATCCAAGTCGGGGACCAAATAGCTTGCGTCGAGGGCTGCTGGACGATCCGCTCTCAGCCCCCCGAGTCGGCCCGAGTCACCCCATCGGCCCGTTTCCTCGCGGCGTCGAGTCGCGTCTGGGCCTTGTCGGCGTTCGGATCGGCGGGGAACTTGGAGCGCAGTCTCTCATAGGTTTCGGCAGCTTCGGTCCATTGGCCCAGTTGTTCGTGAACTTTTCCGGCCTCAAGCAGGGCACTGGCCTGCCAGGTCGGCACGTCGTAGAGGTAGTCGACCTTGAGGAATTCGGGGAGGGCCTTGCGGTAATCCCTTTGGTGGAAATAGGTTTCGCCCTTCATGAACTGGGCTTTCGCGGCGAGTTCGCTCCCCTTGCGGGCCTCAATGACCTTGGCATACGCCTCGCGGGCGTCATCGAACCGGGCCAGCCCCTGGAGCGATCGGCCCCGGGCATAATCGACGTCGGCGGAATGTGGGTCAGGGTTGCCGGCTGGGGAACCTGCGAGATATGCGTCGGTCGCCGCAAGCCCATCCTTCCACTTTTCAAGCTGTATAAGGGCTTGTGCCCGGCGACGGAGGGCTGTGCGGACGAGTCCGGCCGCGTCGTTCGGCGAGGTCGGTTCGGCAATCAGGACGGCAAACCCAGCCTCGGCCTGTTTGGCATCGCCCGCCTGAAACGCCGTCTCGGCCGACCAAAATCGGGCCTCGCGGCGATAGGTACCGTCGGGATAGTCTTGGGCAAGCCGGGCAAACGTCGCGGCAGCCCCCTTCCAGTCCTTCTGCTCGACCTGCGTCCGGCCCAGCCGATAGAGTGACGACTGCTTGAGGACCGGCTTCGCGTGCGATCCATCGGCGATGACAGGCGCGACCAGCGGGGCCACCGCGTCAAATCGCTTGGTGGCGAAGGCCGACTCGGCGAGGTTGAACCGGGCATCGGCGGCGCGGGGGCTGGCAGGATAGTCCTTGAGCAACCGCTCGAAGACGGCGTCGGCCTCCACGGTCTTCTCGGCGTCGATCAAGGCCCATCCACGCTCGGCGAGAATCACGTCGGGGGCGTCGGCCTTCGGGTAATCTTTTTCGACCCGGGCGAACGCCTCGGCCGCGTCGGCGGGCCGTTTGGCCTCGACGAGTAGGCGGGCACGACCGATCGCTGCGGGACCGGCGGCGACGCTTTTAGGGTAGCGAGCAAGGACAGTCTCGAAAGCCGCGAGCGCCGGATCGACCTGCTTGGACGACTCCAGGCTTCGGGCGCGGGCGAGCGCTGCGTCGGGGGCGAGCGGGTCGTCGGGGCTGTCTTTCAGCAGAGCGTCGAAGGCGATTGACGCCTCGGATGGCTTTCCGGAGCCGATCAGAGACCAACCCAGACCCGACCGGGCGTGGGCCTTGACGAGCGGGTCGGCCCCTTCGACGGCCAGCCGGAACAGGCCGGCCGCGCGGTCGTAATTCTTGGCCGCGAGCGCGGCTTCGGCCAGTCGGAGCCGGGTCGTGGGCAGGGCCTTGCTCTTGGGGAACCGCGTGGCGAGGGCCTCGGTCGTCTTGAGTGCGTCGTCGGGCCGTCCCAGTTCGAGCTGGGAATGGGCGAGATGGGCGAGCGCGAAGTCGGCCACCTCTCCTTTGGGTTTGCCCGCGAGATACTTCTCCAGAGGCGGGATGGCTTCGGAAAACCGGCCCGCCTCGACGAGCCCCTGACCGAGCATGAACTGGGCGTCGGTGGCGGCGGGAGCGGCCGGGGTCTTGGTCAGCGCGTCGAGCAACTCGTTCGCTTTGGCCGACTGTCCGTCAGCGCGATAGGCCAGGGCCAGATAATAACGGGCGGCCTGCGCCGTAGCCGGACTCGGCTTGTCGTCTCCGAGCGCGGCGGTGAGCAGCCGGATCGCCTCCTTGGGATCGGGCTGCGCAAGGGCGACACGGGCCTCGATCAGGTGCGCGTCGGCCAGGCGGTCGCTCTTGGGGAACCGGGTCGGTAGCATCTGGGCGAGCACCTTCGCACCGGCCAGGTCGCTGACCTCCAGGGCGATCCCTGCGGCTCGAAGCAAGGCGTCGTCGGCGAGCGGGTCGTCGGAACCGGCTTCGCTCGCCTTGAGGAACCGGGCGCGGGCCTCGTCGAGTTTGCCAGCGGCTTGCATTGCCTCGGCCGCGTGGTAGCGAAGTAGGGGGCCGGAGGCGGTCCCCGCGAACTTCGAGGCCCCGTCATCAAACGCCGCCAGCGCCTCGGTCGCCTTACCTCGGGCCATCAATGACGCCCCGAGGGCATCGGCAGCCCTCGCGGCGAGTCCCGGGGTTGTCGCCTTCGTGAGCGGACGGAGCAACGCTTCCGCCTCTTCGCGACGCTCGATCCGCCCAAGAGACTCTGCCCTCTGAAGCTGCGCCTCTGCGACAAGCGGGCTCTTGGGGGTCTTCGTCTCGATCGCAGAGAAGGCTGATGCTGCCTCGGCGAACCGACCCGCCGCCATCTCGACCCGGCCAATCTCGAATCTCGCCTTGTCAGACCATTCGGCCGCCCCATTCTCAGCCAGTTCGCTCAACAGCTTCACGGCAGCTTCGGGCTCTCCCTGCGCAGCGAGCGTCCGACCGAGATTGAGACGGGCACGGTCGGCGAGTCGTCCGCGGGGCTTCTTAATGACATTCTCATAGGCCTGTCGGGCCTTAGCGAAGTCGTCAAGCCGATAGAGTACGTCGCCGAGGTGCGACCAGGCGGTCTCCTCGTTGCGGTGGCCGGGATTGGCGGCGACGAACCGCTCCAGCGAGGCGCGGGCGGCCGGGAGGTCGCCGAGCAGATAGGCTGTCTCACCGACCCGGAACGTCGCCGCAGCGACGTTGGGATGGTTTGCGGGGGCCACCTTGAGGAACGCTTCAAAATCCTGTCGGGCCTCTTTGTACCGCCCGAGCGAGAGCCGGGCGCTGGCGAGGCCGAACCGGGCGTCCGTCGCGTCCGGGCCGGGCGGGGCCGCCTTGAGGAAGTTCTGGTATTCCTCGGCCGCGAGGTCATACCGCCGATCTCGGTACAGGCCATTGGCGAAGTTGAGGGCGTCGGGGAGACGTCTCGCGCCGGCTTGCGGCTCGGCGGGTGCCTGACCTCGAACCTTGGAGGCCAGCGGCAGAAAAGTGACCACGCCCAAGACGGCGGTCAACAGCAAGTCTCTAAAGGACATGGAGTAGCGCACGGGTCCGTCTCCCTGACTGGACAGTCGGGATGTCAACAGGTCGGCCCCATCGGGCACCGATCGACCGAAGCGCGCCCGGCGACTCCCTGCCGCCCTGCGCAGCCTCTCCCTCGTCGTCTCAGGTTATACCCCGACTCGGCGGATTGGCTCAAGCCAAAGCGATATCCGTACCGCCTCACTTCGCCAACCTGTCCGATGCAAGTGTTAACGAAAACGGACCCGGCGAAGGGTCGCCGGGTCCGCAATCTGTCCTAGGCTCTTATGACTCAGGAGAAATCCCGGAGTTTAACCGGTGAGGCCGGTCCCGTTACTCGAACCGTTCCCGGTGCCCCCGCCGTAGGTTCCACCTCCCGAACGACCGCTACCGAATCCGTAGCCCAGACCCGTGCCATTGGATGACCCGGTACCGAATCCAAATCTGAAGCCGTTACCGAAGGCTCGACTGCCCAACGGGACCGTGCCGAGGCTAGTCCCGCCGTCGCCGAAATTATTCAGCCCGGTCGAGCCTCCCGAACCGCCCGAGCCGAACGTCGTCAGCCCGTTGCCTATGGTGAGCGAGCCGCTGCCGAAGGTACTGCCGTTCGAGCCGAGCCCGATCCCAAAGCCGGTATTGTTGATCGTGCCGCCGGTGCCACCGCCGAACGTACTGCCGTTCGAGCCGAGCCCGATCCCGAAACCGGTATTGTTGATCGTGCCGCCCGAGCCGACGCCGTTACCCGCGAAGTTCGTCCCGCCGAAGAAGGAGTTAAATCCCGTCAGGCCGAAGCCGCTGCTAAAGCCCGACCCTCCACCGAAGCTATTGTTCATGCCGTTTGACGGGCCGCCGCCGATCCCGAAACCACTCCCGGTACTGCCCTGTCCCGTGAAAAATCCGTTTGCCCCGACGCTCGGCACGAAGGAGTTGTTGCCGAACTGGTTGAACGACGAGAAGTTGGCGTTCGGACTCTGGTTGAACGCACTGAAACGGCCCAGGACATCCTGGTAGGTCGTGTTGATCGAGTTGAAGAGGTTGTTGTTAAAACCCTGCGTGCTCAGTCCACTCAGGTCGGTCGGGACCTGCATGGTGGCGAGCTGAGAGAAGAGTCCGTTGCTGGGGGCGAAGAGGCTTTGGACGACCGACGACTGGAGTGAGCCGAGCCCACCCTTTTGCATCGCGAATGCGGAGGTCAGGCTGTTCGAGAGGGCGATCGTCGCGTTCCCGAGTTGCTGGTTGTACTGCGAGACGTTCCCCGACAGGTCGAGCGTAGTGCTGGCGTTCGCGGAGGTTCCAGATCCGATGCCCGTCGGGTTGACGAGCAGGGACTTCATCCTCGCGTTGTTCAGACTGTTGAAGAAGGTCGTGAACGCCTGATTGATCTCGGCAGTAGCCTGCGCCTGGAGCTTCTGGTGATATTTCTGGCCGGCGGTCAATCTCTTGTGGCTGGCCGGGGTGTTCTGCGAAAGATACTGGCTGTAGAGATCGTAATTGACGAGATTGCCAAGGGTCTGGAACGAGCTGGCAGTCGTCCGGGTGGCATTCTGGATGATACTCGCGGCCTGCGAGGCATACTGCGCCACCGTCTGTCCGTTGGTGCCAACCGGCGTGATCGACTGGAGCTCTTGGACCAGGGTCCCAAGCTTCGTCCCCGAGAGAGGGGCAGTAATATGTCCGACCATCGTGGGGTTCACGCCCGGCAGTCCTGAGACGATCCCGTCGATCTGCTGGACGAGGGAACCCACCCGATTGGTGATGAATCCTTGGAGGTCGGAATTTGTCGCGCCCGGCGAGGCGGCGACGGCCGAGAGATAGGCCGATTGCGCCTGCGAATAGTCGAGGGCGAAGGTGGTGAAGGCGGCGTTGATCTCGTTTGAGATCAAGGCGAGATTCTGACCCTGGAACGCCGCCACTGCCGGTGCCGTTACATGAGCGTGAGCAGTGCTAAGGACCAAGCGAACTTCGAGGATGTCTGAAAGCGAGGGACGAAACTGATGTTGCTTTCTCATGTGAGCCCAACTCCGAGAGTGGATGCCACTCAACCTATGCATTCCTTCGCCGAAGGGCGGCCCGGCGAGAAGCTGCGACTGGGGAATACTCTGAACAATGCGACCTTCTGGTGCCCGCGAACCGCTCGGGGGTGAAGATCGCGACCTCCGATGCGTGTCACCCATAAAGCTTGCAAAACGCGAGCCAACGCACGCACAAATTGCCATTGTTTTATTCAACGAAGCTCCTAAGTCTCCTTGGCCAACCTCCATCAACGTCGAATATTTCACCCTCCCCACGCGCCTTGATTGATCTGGCGAGTTGCCGGGTCTAAGCTGGACGGGTCAAGCTCGGAAGGTTGGATTGACGGAGAGATGGCTATGATTCATAGGGTCTTATTGCTTCTGAGTTTCGTCGCCACAGCCGCCCTGGGGGACGACTTCCCCCGTGAACTGGTGCGATGGGCTCCCCGTCCGTCGAAGGCCGTTTTTCAGGGAGAAGGCGGCAACGCCTGGGATCGCAAGATCCGCGAACGGGGCTGGATTCTGCGCGAGCCTGACGGCATCTATCACCTCTGGTACACGGGATACAATGACGATCTGAACAAAAACCGATATCTCGGCCACGCAACATCCCCCGACGGCATCGCATGGATCCGCGACCCCGCGAACCCGGTCCACAAGACGAGTTGGGTGGAAGACGTCTGTGTCGTGAAGGCCGAGGGGGCGTACTGGATGTTCTCCGAGGGTGAGAAGGACATTGCGCACATCCTAACCTCGACCGACGCCAAGACCTGGACCGACCTCGGCCCGCTCGATATCCGCAATTTCGACGGCACCGCCATCTCCGAAGGCCCGCGCGGAACGCCGACGGTCTGGCTCGAAAACGGGGTCTGGAACCTGTTCTACGAGCGCCGGGATCAGGCCGTCTGGCTGGCGAGGTCAACCGACCGCAAGGTCTGGCTCAACGTGAGCGACGAGCCGGTCTTGAAATGCGGCCCCGAGGCATACGATAGTACGGCGGTCGCGATCAATCATATCTCCAAGCGAGACGGCGTCTACTACGCGATCTACCATGCCAACGCGACGACCCCGTGGAAAGACTGGAGCACCTGCATCGCGCGATCGCGTGACCTGATCCACTGGGAGAAGTATTCCGGCAACCCGATCGTCACGAATAACAGCTCAAGCGGAATTCTCGTCGACACGCCCCAGGGACCGAGGCTCTACACGATGCACCCCGAGGTCAGACGTTACGAACCTGCCAAGTGAATCGATCTCAGGATGGCTGGAAGTGGACGCCAGGCGCGACTCGTCTCGTTAAGGACTGGCGAGAAGCCACTGACTTAGCTAGACTTAGCTAGACGAGGAGGCCAATTGTATGGGGACCACCAATATCCACGATGCGAAGTCGCAACTGTCGAAATTGATCGAGCAGGCAATGAGGGGTGAGGAGGTGATTATCGCCAAGGCGGGCAAGGCTATGGTGCGGCTTGTACCCATTTCTGTTGACGACTCGCCACGCCTCGGTGGCCAGTGGCGCGGCCGCGTGCGGATTGGCGACGATTTCGATACGCTTCCCGAGGATATCGCCGCTGCGTTCGGGATCGAGCCGCGATGACGCTTCTTCTCGATACTCACACCTTCCTGTGGTGGCTCGACGATCCGCAACTCCTCTCCAATCCCGCCCGCAAGGCGATTGGCAACGGTAAGTACATCGTCTACGTCAGTGCCGCCGTCATCTGGGAAATCGTCATCAAGCGATCCCTGGGCAAGCTTGATGCCCCGGATGACTTGGAAGCAGCGATGGCCGCGAATCGCTTTTTGTCGCTGCCGGTAACGATCCTCCATGCGTTGGCCGTGCAGACGCTTCCCAACCACCATCGCGATCCGTTTGACCGCATCCTGATCGCCCAAGCCCGGTGCGAAGGATTCGTCCTGGTGAGCCGCGATCCTCAGATAGCCCACTATGATGTGCCAATTATTGCCGCATAAATGAGATCATCATTCGCGTTTAACGATACAAAACACCGATACGTCGTCGATAGTCATCGTAAGTGGCTTCGAAAAGGTCTCGGGCGCGTTCGGGGCCGACGTGGCAGGTGGCGGTGAGCACCAAAGGTGGCTGACCCGTCTCAGTAAGCAAGCGAGCTGTCTCGGCCTTGAGCAGGTTAATCACCGCGCAGCCCGAGACGCTCGAAATTGGCGAGACCGGCGTCTCCAGCCCGTCGATCCACACGGCCGAGTCACCGGGCGGGGCGTGGTGGTCGAGCACGAGGTCGGCCACTTCGAAAAGCTTACGTCCCGATTCATGCTTGGATATCGATACATTGGCATGAGGCAGAGACGTCATCACGACGACGAACATCCCCAGACGCTTGGCTTCGAGCGCGACGTCGATGGTGACGGCGTTGCAGCCGCTGGTCGAGATAGCGAGCAGGCAGTCGTCGGGGCTTGTGACGAAGTTCCGCCAGAGGACGGGGCCGAAGCCCTGGACGTTCTCCAGGAACATCGCCTGCCGCTGACCGTTCGCGCCGACGACGGGATTATGGAACGTCATCGACAGCTCGACGATCGGGTGGAAGCCGGGGAATGACCCGTAGCGCGGGAACATCTCCTCGACTGCCATCCGCGAGTGCCCGGTGCCGAACACATGAACGAGACGGCCCATGCCGATCGATCGCGCGAACCGCTCGGCGGCCTTGCGGATTGGGTCGAGCGTCGAGGCTTCGATCGCGTCGAGTGCCGCGCGGGCGGCCTGGAGATACTGCGTGAGCGGGTCGATCATGAATGCTGCCCCTCGGACACGCACCAGCCACCATCGACGTCGAGGACCGTGCCCGTGATGAATCGCGACGCGGGCTCGCAGAGATAGAGCGCGGCCTCAGCGCAGTCGATCGGCAGGCCCGGTCCCCCTGTCATCGGCTGTTTGGTGCGGAGGTAGGCGAGGATCGTCGGATCGCTCACCGCCCTCGCCGCCATCGGTGTGTCGATCAGCGCGGGGGCGAGCAGGTTGAAACGAATCCGGTCGGGGGCATAAGTCGCAGCGGCGTTGATTGTCATCCCCCGGATCGCGGCCTTGCTTGCGGCATAGGCGAACGTGTTGAACAGTACGGGCGAGGGGGACCAACCCAGCACCGAGCCGACGTTGAGCACCGTCCCACGCAGTCCCG
Source organism: Isosphaeraceae bacterium (assembly GCA_025356435.1). GTDB lineage: Bacteria > Planctomycetota > Planctomycetia > Isosphaerales > Isosphaeraceae > CAMFLR01. The sequence continues at coordinate 28,266 of JANXSY010000300.1, forward strand.
CCGGGTCGATCGCCTGCCCCTTCATCTGCCGGACCGCCGCGCGATTGGTGAGAAAGACGGCGCGGGCGTTGGCGTTCAGCACGGTATCCCAGCCGTCGTCCGTGCAAGAGTCAAGCGGTCCGTCGCCGAAACGTCGTCCGCTCATCCCCGCAACGTGGAAGAGGATGTCGAGCCTCCCGCCGAGGATCGCCACCGCCTTCGGGACGAGGTCAGCGATCGCATCAGGTTGAGCGAGATCCGCCACCAGCGTTTCCACCCCGCCAGTCAAGTCTAACTGCTCGACAGCGAATCGGGCCGACTCGTCGCAACGGCCGGAGATGACAAGTCTCGCCCCCTCTTCAACGAAACGACGTGCCGAGGCCAGCCCGATACCCCCGGTGCCACCGACGATCAGGCAAGTGAGGCCTTCGAGTCGGCCCGGTCGATGGGTCACGGGTAAAATCCATCCTCACTGGCTCAGTCTTTGACCTGAAAGATCGCCTCGACCTCGACGGCGATCCCCTTGGGAAGGGCACCCATGCCAACGGCCGAGCGTGCTCCCTTGCCGGCCTCACCGAAGACTTCGACCATGAGGTCAGAGAAGCCATTGATGACGGCGGGCTGGTCGCCGAAATCGGGCGTCGAATTGACCATCCCCAGCACCTTGATGAGCCGGACAACCTTGTCGAGCGAGCCGAGGTGGTCCCTGACGGTCGCGAGGATCGCCAGCCCAGTCTGACGCGCGGCGGCGTGTCCGGCCGGTACGTCCATGTTTTCACCGAGCCGGCCAAGGATGAGGCTGCCGTCGCTCTTGTACGGGCCGTGGCCCGAGACATAGAGCAGGTCGCCAAGGCGGACGGCGGTGAGGTAGGTGGCGACCGGCTTGGGAGCGTTGGGGAGGTCGAGGTTAAGTTCCTGAATCCGGGCTTCGGCTCCCATCGGTCGCGTTCCTCTCGGTTGCGGGCGGTCGAGTCTCAGTGCTTGCCTCACTAGCGCAGGCTAACCGAACCGGGGGGGCAATTCAACCGTGCGCGCAGTCTGTTTCGGATCAACCGATCGATCGAGCCGGGGGCAGGACGGTCCCGCCAAATGCCACCTTGAGGAAGCTCAAGACTTCCGGCACGAAGCTAAACCGGCCGAGACCGAGCCGGAAGCCGTGTCCAGCCCAAGGGATGGTTAGAGGTCGAGTTGGACAGCCTCGGACGATCTTCCCGCGTCAGACGCCGCTCTCCATCCGTTGCAAATCGACCATGTCGCGATAGCGTCCACTCCCTGCCATGAGTTCGGCGTGAGTGCCGACTTCGACAATCCTTCCTTGGTCGAGCACGAGGATGCGGTCGGCGTCCTGGATCGTGCTCAGGCGGTGGGCGATCACGAACGAGGTCCGGCCTTCGAGCAGCGTCGCAAGGCTCTGCTGGATCAGCCTTTCGCTCTCGGAGTCGAGGTTGCTGGTCGCCTCGTCCATGATGAAGATGCGCGGGTCGGCAAGCACCGCGCGAGCGATCGCGAGCCGCTGCCGCTGGCCGCCGCTCAGACGAACGCCCCGCTCACCGACGAGGGTGTCATATCCCAATGGCAACATCTCGATAAATTCGGCCGCGTTGGCGATCCTCGCCGCGCGTTCGATCTCGGCGGAAGTGGCCTGGCGAGAGGCATAGGCGATATTCTCGGCCACCGTGCCGTCGAAGAGGAACACGTCCTGCTCGACAATCCCCAGGCATCGGCGGAAGCTCTCGACCTCGATCGTACGGAGGTCAACGCCGTCGAGTTCGATCGTCCCCGCCGTCGGGTCGTAGAACCGCGCGATCAGATTCGTCAGCGTCGTCTTGCCCGACCCGCTTCGGCCCACGAGCGCGATCGTCTCGCCCGACTCGATGTCGAGGTTAATATCTCGAAGCACGTCGCGATCCGCTCCCGGATAGCGGAAGCCGACGCCACGCAACGTGATCCGGCCCCCCACCACCACCTTACGAACTCGGATCGTACCTGGGCTCTCGGCCATCTCCTGCGGCTCGTTCAGGAGATCAAGCACGCGGTCGAATCCGGCCAGATTCGACTGGAACTGCGTGACGCTCGTCGCCAGGACGGCCAGTGGTTCGAGCAGCATTGCCAGATAGACAAGGAACATCATCAGGTCGCCGAGCGTGAGCCTGCCGCCAAGCACTTCGAGGCCGCCATAGAGCAGGAGCAGGCCCGACGCCAGCGGCAGGAGCATCTCCCAGAAGATCTCGATCGCCCGCGTCCACCACCAGACATGAAGCTCTTGCCGCACCATGACGTGATTCTCGCCCGAGAACCGCGCCGTCTCGCGACGTTGCCGGCCGAACGCTCGTACGACCCGCATCCCTCCGAATGCCTCGGTGGTCGTCGCGTCGATATCCTGACGACGGCCCCGAATATCTCGATAGAGTGGCCGGATCCGCTTCTCCCAGAACCGGTTGATCCCATAAACACCGGGCACCAACGCTAGCGAGATCACTAGCAGCCGCCAATCGACCCACGCGAGCACGACCAGCCCGCCCGCGAACTGGATGATGGCTCGCCAGGGGTTATAGAGCATGCTAAAGATCAGTTCGCCGACGCCCCCCGCATCCTCCCTGAGCAGGCTCGTCGCCCCGCCTGACTTGAGCGCATAAACCCGGTGCAAGGGCAGCCGGGCCGCGTGAGCGAACGCCTTCCGCTTGACTTCCACCTGCACACGCTTCGTCGTCCGAGTCGCGATCCAACGGCTCCAGAGCCCGACGAGCACCCCGATCATCGACACCGCCATCACCACGCCCACCAGCGCCAGGAGACGATTCCTCGACGACAACGCCAAGACGGCGGCCGGGAACCGACTCGGCAATGGCCTGGCAAGCAGCACATAATCAATGACGAGCTTCGTCGCGGCGGGCGGGATCAGCTTGAGGAGCGTCGAGAACGACAACAACGCCAGCGACCCTAAGATCGCCCCGTGATGCCCCCGTAAGACCTTCCAAAGCTCCCCCAGAAGGCGAAGCACGGATCGATCTTCACCCACCGCCCCCGGCGGCTTCTGCTTCTTTATATCGCCCTGTTTGTGCTTCTCACGGCGTTCTTGCTTGTACCGTTCGAACCGAACTCGGCTATTGATCCGTGACGCAGACAGCACGGGCGATCCCTCTCGGCCAAATCAGGGGCGAACGTCGGGATGGTCCCGCCTCGCGCTCTTTAATCACGGTATTATAGTCACGGGATGGGGGAGTGTCGAATGAACGACCAATCTCCCCGCCTGACCTACATGCAGATTCGGTGACGAGCTGTCATTACCACTCAACGAGATCAAGCGTTCACATCACGTTTTGTTATGATTGCGTATTAATTCCAACGGGATAACCGCAATTCGCATCTCATTGATCCTCGAGAGATCGCAAGGCCCCGACAATCCGCCGCACTCGCTCGCTCTCGACGGGTGCCGGTCGGGCACCGAACTGGCCCGGCTGAGGCGGGGGGCCTGTGACTCCCGACCCAAGATGAAAGTCTGTGAGAGTACCGTCATCAATCAATCGGCGGATGTCAGCCTCGCGAATCCCGCCCCCCGCCATCACGACGATTCGCCCAGAGGCGTGCTCGACAAGCCTCTTCAAAGTCGAGAGATGGTCCCGGCAAGGTCCCTGGCCGCCCGACGTGAGCACGCGATCGACCCCGAGTGAGATCAAGGCGTCGAGGGACTCAACGGGGCAGGGGGTCAGGTCGATCGCCTTATGAAAGGTGACGCTCATCGGTCGGGCTCGATCGATCAAACGAGACGTTCCGTCGAGGTCGATTCGCCCATCGCTGCCGACGACACCGAGAACAACCCCAGCGGCCCCTATCCCCTTCACCACGTCGATATCGGCGGTCATCACGGCCAACTCATCCTCAGAATAGACGAAGTCACCCCCGCGCGGCCGGATCAAGACGTGTGTCGCGATCCCGGCCCGCGCGACCACTCGTCCGATCATCCCGGCGCTCGGAGAGGTGCCCCCCGAGGCGAGATCGGCGCAAAGCTCAACGCGATCGGCACCACCCTCCGAGGCGGCGACGGCCGAGGCGAAATCCGTCACGCAGATTTCAAGGAATCGCCGCATGATTGGCCCTCATGGGGTACGATTATCATCAGGGAAACGACTCGCGTAGGCATTATCCGACGCTCGCAACGACGATCCCGAACCACACCCCTGACCCGCACCGAGGATGTTCGATGATCCGCCTCCTGACATTGCTGCTGGCGATCGGCCTCGCCCCGATCGCCCTCGCCGCGCCCGACGCGCCCGATTTCATCCACAAAGACGATGTGATCTACGGCCGCAAGCATGGCATGGCCCTCACGCTCGACGTCTTCACCCCCAGGGCCAAGCCGAATGGCCTGGGCGTGATCTTCGTCGTCAGCGGCGGTTGGTTCTCGGGACACGAGATGATCAGCCCCGCCTTCATCGACCCGCTCATCAAGCGCGGTTATACCGTGTTCGCGGTCGTCCACGGTAGTCAGCCCCGATTCACCATCCCCGAGGCGATCGACGACCTCAATCGGTCGGTGCGGTTCATCCGCCACAACGCCAAGACCTACGCGATTGACCCAGAGCGGCTGGGGATCTGCGGGCTATCGGCGGGGGGCCACCTCTCGCTCATGCAGGGCATGGCCGGCGACAACGGCAAGCTTGCGTCGCTTGACGCCGTCTCGCGGACCCCCAGCCGCGTGAAGGCGGTCGCCGCGTTCTTCCCGCCGACCGACTTCCTCAACTATGGCAAGCCGGGCGAGGAGGCCCTCGGTCGGGGCACCTTGCGCGACTTCCGCGCCCCGTTCGAATTTCACGAGTTCGACCTGATGAAGAAGATTTACGTGCCGATCACCGATGAGACGCGAATCCACGAGATCGGCCACAAAATCTCCCCCATCACCCATATCTCGAAGGATGACCCCGCCACGCTCATTATTCACGGCGACTCCGACAAGCTCGTTCCGATCCAGCAGGCCGAAATCATGATTAAGAGCCTGAAAGACGTCGGGGTCGACGCCAAGCTCGTCGTCCACAAGGGCGGGGCACACGGCTGGCCGGATATCATCAAAGACTTCGATCTCGTCGCCGACTGGTTCGATGCCCACCTGAAATCATAACCCAGCACTCCTCCAGATCTGCTACGCCGGCTTGAAGACGGATCGATTCAAAATGCTGGCACTACGTTTGCATGCATAAACCTCTTGTCATTCGACTCGATTCCAATCTGGAGACGACTCATGAAGGACTTCAAGCCCGATCCGCACCAGATGTCGGAGCAGCCTACGCACCCGACCAAAGACCCCAAAGAAGTCAATCAGGGCCAGATCCACACCGAGAACATCAACGCCGCCAACACCTCGGCGAAAGAGCACATGGTCGACATCGGCCGAGGTGAAAACACCGCCGGACGCCAGACGAAAGGTTGATCCTCAGAGAACGACCGGCATGGGATCTCGCCGAGTGTGGTGAAGTGCATCAGACACCTCGGCGATGATCCTCGCCCCGTTTCGCCCCAAGAATATCGCAATCGAATCAACAGGCGACTTGTTACCTGGTGATGCAAAGGTTGGATGAATGCGGCTTGCAACGATTGGATTCGCCTCGATGGTTTTCGGCCCCCTCTTGATACCCGCAGCCGCCCCGGCGCAGGGCATTGGGGTGATCCCAGACGGGGTCTACCTCGACGCCACGCCTGCCGTCTCGGCCGACCGGCGTTACGTCCGACTGACGGTCAATCCGATGTTCAGCACGGTGAACGGTTTCCAGACCTTCCCGGTCCCGGCGGCAGTCAGCGGGGGTGGCGCGGTGGGTTTCGGGGCCGGACAGGGCGGCTTTGGAGGCGCGGTCGGCGGGCTCTTCGGACCTGGGGCAGCGGGCGGGGCCATTGGTCCGGTCGACTACAGCGCCGGAATCTCGCCGTTCGCCGCCTCGTATTCAAGGTTTGTCGACACGCCCGACCCCAGCGAGTCGGCCGCTCGCCCGAAGACCGCACGCGGCAAAAAGCCGACGCGGGGTCTACGAGCAAGGAAGTAAGTCCGGCCTAGCTCTATGCCGTCGGTGCGGCGACGGTCGCCGCGTGATCGCCCGAGGTGAGGTGTGCCCGCAGGATCTCCGCCATCTGGATACCGAGGGTCTGGAACTCCTTCGGAGAGGTCGGCGCGTGGGCGAGGTGGACGTTATTGGGAGATGGGGGTAGGCCGGGATTAACCGGCATGCAAACCTGGTGATTCTTAAGGTTGAACACGCCGTACAAGACTTCGATTTCCCACTTACCCGCGGCCTCGACTTCGTTACGAAGGTCAAAAGCCGCCTGAGCCGCGTTAAGGCTAACGGCGGTCTCGATAAGGGCCTCGCGATAGCCGGGAATGTCACGCGCGCCCGCCCCCCAGACCTGGTCGAGGGCGTTCGCACCCTCCCTGACGGCGACAAAGATCCGCTGGAGGATCGATCGGAGCATCGGCGAGGTCGCTTTCGACCAGTATTTTAACGGCCTGAGATAGGAGTCCACCGCCCCCGTCACCGCACCGCAACCGCTATGGCCAAGCACAACCACAACCTTGACGCTCTCGCTCAGCGCGTTGAGGGCGAAGTCGATCGACCCCTGGCACTCGTTGCCCATGACGTTGCCAGCGACGCGGATCACAAATAGGTCGTTGAACCCTTGGCCGAAGAGCATCTCCGTCGGTACCCGGGCATCGGAGCAACCGACGACGACCGCAAATGGAACCTGCTTCGGCATCTGGCCTACACTGCGATTCATCCCCACTTCGAGGCCGTTGCACTGGACGACGTAGCGCTCTTCTCCCGTAGAGAAGGTGCCCGTGCGGCAACTCTCCATCCATTCGGAGAACATTCGGTTGCCGTCTTCGAGCACCCGCCGGGCCGACTCGGCGTCCGGGGGCGAGGGCTTGACCGAGGGATTTTGGGGGTCAAACCGATAGACGTAGTCGATTGTCTTCATCTTACAGCCTCAAGAGATGACGGGCAACGACGACAGTCTATCCGAACGCACGCCGCGCGCCCAATCCCCCGGTCGCGATCAGTGGAACAACCCTATCATCCATATCGCGAACCCCACACCGATGGTCATGCTGATCGCAAGGACCGCCGTCGACCTGAGCCACCCTCGCACGCCCGCAGGAGAACCAATCTCGGTCGGCTCGACGCGGTCAGCGAGGAGAGGCAAGGCACGCAGGGTTTCGAACCACGTCTTAACGAGTTTGTTCGTCTCCCAGGTCGGGGCGAGGGCCGAGACGGCGGGCACAAGATAGACGGTCAACTCCTTGCCGCCCTGCTCATACCGGATCGACAGATAGCTTAGCCCGAACGGCTTCGAGGCTCTGGAGAATTCGCCCAGGCCGATCGACCGGATCGCCTCCAGCGGCAGGTCAAATTTGAGCCGAGGGCCGTCGAATTCGAGCCGAGAATCTCCGAGCTTGAGACTGCCCTTGCCTTGATAAATCCAGATTTAGCGACCCCAGAACGACCGGGCATAGCTCGGGCTCAGGTGGTAACATTTCGGCTGGAATCGCCGCGTTCTGTCCATCGGGTCGTTCTCCATCGAATCGAGAGTTGCGGTTTGGTGTGTATTCGTCCCGGAGGACGGAATCTTGAGCCGACACCGGAGCGACGGTGGTCGTGTTCGCGTGAAGGGGGTTGGATGATCGAGTTTCAGGGAGTCTCCAAGTCGTACGAGGGAAGAGTCATTCTCCCTCGCCTCGACCTGACCCTGCCCGCCGGGAAGTCAACGATCCTGATCGGCCCGAGCGGCTGCGGCAAGTCGACGCTGCTCCGGCTCGTCATCGGCCTCGTCCGCCCCGATACCGGCACGGTCTCGGTCGAGGGGACGCTCTTGAACCCCGAAACGGTTACCGCAATCCGCCGAGCGCTCGGCTATGTGATCCAGGACGGCGGCCTCTTCCCTCACCTCTCAGCGCGAGACAACGTGGCGCTGATGGCGCGCCATCTCGGGTGGAATGCGGGCCGGGTCGATCGTCGCCTGGGTGAGCTAGCCGAGCTAACCCGATTCCCCCTCGACGGCCTCGATCGGTTCCCCACGCAGCTCTCGGGCGGGCAGCGGCAGCGAGTCGGCCTGATGCGGGCCTTGATGCTCGACCCCAGCGTGATCCTGCTCGACGAGCCACTCGGGGCACTCGACCCGATGGTCCGCGCCGAGCTTCAGGTCGACCTCCGCGCCATCTTCCGCGAGTTGAAGAAGACCGTGGTCATGGTCACGCACGACCTCGGCGAGGCCGGCTGGTTCGCCGACGAGATCCTCCTGATGCGCGACGGCCGGATCGTCCAGCGCGGCCCGCTCTCCGACCTCCTTGACATCCCCGCCGAGCCGTTCGTGGCCCAGTTCGTCAGGGCCCAGAGGCAAGTACTCGAAATTGACGGCAAGGACCGACCATGATCGCAAGTCTCGCGATGCTCGTCGCCATCGGCTTCGTCACGCCCGATCCGGTGCGGATCGGTTCGAAGGCGTTCACCGAGTCGGTGATCCTGGGCGATCTGGCCGAGCAACTCCTCAACGAAGAGGGCATCCCCGCCCTGCATCGCCGCGAGTTGGGTGGCACACAGGTCCTCTTCCACGCCCTCGAAGCGGGCGAACTCGACGTCTATCCCGAATACACAGGCACGATCGCGGCCGAGATCCTCGCCGGGCAGAATCTCAAGGGCGAGGCCGAAATCCGCGCGGCGCTCGCCGGTCGCGGGATCGGGATCGGTCGGTCATTGGGATTCAATAACACCTACGCGATCGGGATGCAAGACACGGTCGCCGCGAAGCTCGGTATCCGGACGATCTCCGACCTGCGCAAACATCCCGATCTCAAATTCGGGGTCAGCAACGAGTTCATCGAACGCATCGACGGCTGGCCCGGCCTGCGAACGCGATATGACCTCCCGCAGCGCGACGTGGTCGGCCTCGAACATGTGCTCGCCTACAAGGCCCTCGCTTCGGGAGAGATCGCGGCGACCGAACTCTACTCGACCGACGCGGAGATCCTCGCCCTCGGTCTGCGCGTGCTGCGAGATGACCTCGGCTACTTTCCCTCGTATGAATGCGTGTGGCTCTATCGACTCGACCTGAAGACGCGGGCAGCTAAACCCCTCCGCGTGCTGGAGCGGCTCGAAGGGCGGATCGACGAGACGGCCATGGCGCGGATGAACAAGCGAGCGAAGATTGACAAGGTGGTCGAGTCCCGCGTCGCGGCGGACTTCCTCCGAGAAACCATCGGGGTCAAGTCGAAGGTGGTCTCTGAGGGCTTCGCGAGGCGGCTGGTCCGCCGGTTGGGCGAACATCTGTTCCTGGTGGCGGTCTCGCTCTCGGCCGCGATCGCCGTGGCGATCCCGCTCGGTGTGATCGCGAGCCGACGCCCCCTCGCGGGTGTGTTCATCCTCTCGGTTGCCGGGATGATCCAGACGATCCCTTCGCTCGCGCTGCTCGTCTTTATGATCCCCGTGCTGGGGATTGGTGCCAAACCGGCCCTGGTCGCCCTCTTCCTCTATAGCCTCTTGCCGATCCTGCGTAACACCGCGACGGGCCTTCGTGAGGTCCCGATCGGGCTCCGCGAATCGGCCGAGGCGCTGGGGCTGCCGGCGTGGTCGAGGCTCTGGAAGGTCGAGTTTCCGCTCGCGTCGCGCGGGATTCTCGGCGGGATCAAGACCGCCGCCGTGATCAACATCGGCACCGCGACGATTGGCGCTCTCATCGGTGCCGGCGGATTCGGCCAACCGATCCTCACCGGCATCCGTCGCGACGACCTCACCATGATTCTCTGGGAAGGCGCGATCCCCGCCGCCGTGCTGGCGATCGCCGTGCAGGCGGCCTTCGACCTCTCCGAGCGGCTTGTCGTGCCGAAGGGCCTGCGACTATAGCGGGGCATCACCCGTCGACGGTGAGATATTGGACCGAGAAGAACCCTCTCGCATCTGACCATCTGCGAACGACCGAAAAGCCGGAATCGGCTGTCAGTCTTGAGAAATGTTCGATCGGATATTTGTACGAACATTCCGTGTGAATCGTCTCACCCTCAACGAACGAGGCTTCGAAGTCGCTGATCCTGACGACCTGTGCGCGGCGGCTGATCAGGTGCATCTCGACGCGTTGTTGTTCGCGGTTGTAGATGGCCTTGTGATCGAAGGAATCGAGGTCGAAGTCGGCGTCGAGTTCGCGATTGATCCGCACGAGGAGGTTGAGGTTAAACGCGGCCGTCACGCCTCGACGATCATTGTATGCGGGGAGGAGGATCGACTCATCCTTTGCCACGTCAAAGCCGATCAGGAGCCCGCCGCCAGGGCCCACGGTGGTCGCGATCTCGCGGAGCAAGGCACACGCGGCGTCAGGGCTGAAGTTGCCGATGGTCGAGCCGGGGAAATAGACGACTCGCCGAGCGCAGGGATCGCCAGTTTCGGGAAGAGTGAGGGGGGCGGTGAAATCGGCAGTGAGCGGCAACACCAAGAGCGACGGGAATCGTCGCGCCAGGGCCTCGGCCGACCGTTCGAGATGCTCGCCCGAGATGTCGACAGGGATATAAGAACGGGGCGATTGGAGCGAGGCGAGGAGGAGCCGCGTCTTGATGCTGCTCCCGCTGCCTAGTTCGATCAAGTCAACGTCTTCACCGACCTCGTCCGCCATCTCGTCCGCGTGGTTACGGAGGATCGAGAGCTCGATGCGGGTGGGATAATACTCATCAAGTTCGCAGATGCGATCGAAGAGATTGGAGCCCTCTTCGTCGTAAAAATACTTGCACGGAAGTTCCTTGCGGTCGCGGAGTAGGCCATCACGCACGTCGACAAGGAAGGAGTCGCGACTGGTAAGGCTCACCGAAAGGTCGCAGGTGGAAGGGCGTGCTTGAGTCATGAGTCCTTCGCCAGTCGAATCCCGCTGAATTGCCATCTCGCCTCCGGGGGAAAGAAGTTCCGGTAAGTCGCCCGGATGTGCGACTCGGGGGTAGCACAAGAGCCGCCCCGGAGGACAAGCTGATTGCACATAAATTTCGCGTTATACTCGCCGAGGGCACCCGCAGCGGGTTTTGAACCTGGATAAGGAACGTAGGGACTCTGGGTCCATTCCCAGACGTCGCCGAAGAGCTGAGCAATTCCCACGCCGGTCGCGGGTCGCGGATTGAGATCGCCTTGTTCGAGAAAATGGCCGGTCAGGGGCTGGTCGATCGCGGCGAGTTCCCACTCGGCCTCAGTCGGCAAGCGGGCACCGGCCCATCGAGCGTAGGCGTCGGCCTCGAAGTAGCTGACATGGCAGACCGGCTCCACCTCATCGACGGGCAAGCAGCCTCGGAGAGTCATCGTCCACCACTCAACGTTGATTCGTTCCCAATAGAGCGGGGCCGTCCATGAACCGGCCGCGACGGCGTTCCAGCCATCTGAGAGCCAGAACTCGGGACGGGTGTAACCGCCGTCTTCGATGAATGCGAGATATTCACCACAAGTCACTGGCCGGGACGCGAGTCGATAGTTTTCGAGATAGACGCGATGGCGCGGGCCTTCGTTGTCGAATGTAAAGCCCTGCCCGTCGTGACCGATCTGATGAACCCCGCCCATGAAATCGACCCAGTGCATTGGGGCCGTCGCGACGGCAACCGCAAGTTCGCGAGGTTCGCGGAAAGCCGGCTTGAGGGGGTTCTGCGCAAAAGCATGCTTGATGTCAGTAAGAATCAATTCTTGATGCTGTTGTTCATGGTTCAGCCCGAGTTCGATCAAGGGCCGAAGCGATTCGTCAACCGTCCTGAGCAGGCCGACCATCGCATCGTCGACCGCGTGTCGATACGCGAAGACTTCTTCGAGCGTGGGGCGAGACATCAGACCACGTCGAGCGCGGGGGACGCGGTCACCGATGGCGTTGTAATACGAGT
>JANXSY010000173.1 GCA_025356435.1 Isosphaeraceae bacterium
GCTTGCCGGCGACGGCCCCGGCTTCCTCACCGCGAGGCGACAAATCGAGGTCGATTTCCGCGACGGCCAGGGCATCCGGCCCGGGAGTCCCGTCCGGATCGCCGGGATCGACGCTGGCCGAGTCACCGAGGTCACACTGGCCGAGGTCGACGGGGTGCTCAAGGCCCGTGTGACCATCGCCGTCCCGGTCGACCTTGCCGCGAAGCTCAAGCAAGATGCCAAGATCACCATCCAGGCAAGCCTTACCGGGCAGAGCCGGATCAACATCGTCTCCTCGGGCCGGTCAACCGTTGGCCTGGTTGCGGGCCAGGTTGTCCAAGGACTCGAGACGACCTTCTTCGACCCGATCCTCGAACAGGTCGGGCTCGGCCCCGTCGAGCGGAGCCATCTGAGCCATACGATCGCTGAGATCCGCGACACCGTCGACAAGGCTGGTCCCCGGATCAAGACGATTCTCGCGAACGTCGCCGATACGACCACCGGCCTGAAAGACACCGTCGAGGCCGTCCGCCCCTCGATCGAGGGCACCGCTGGCCATATCGAAGACGTCGCCCGCCGGGTCAACTCCGCTGCTCCAAAGGTCGAGGCCGCGCTGGCGAAGCTTGAAGGGCTCACGGGCCAGGTCAATGGCATCCTCGCCGAGAACCGCGACACCGTGCGCGGCACGATGGCCAGCGTCCGAGACCTCACTTCCACGATCAGCGATATGGCGAGCAAAGACCGCATCAAGGTCGAGAAGCTGATCGACGGGCTCGACGGCACGCGGGCTCGGGTCGATCGCGTCCTCTATCAGGCCGACCAGATCGCCGACCAGGCCGGCCAGATGCTCGCGAGGAACAAGACCGACATCCAGCGCACCGTCACAAACGTCCGCGACGCGACCGACTGGGCTGACAAGCTTGTCCAGAAGATCTTCGCCAACCCGTTCGTCCTCAGCCCCTTCTACAAGCCCACCCCCGCCGACATCCAGGTGCAGGCCGCCTACGACTCCGCCCAGATCTTCGTCAAGGGAGCCAAAGAGCTTCACGACGCGGTCGAGACCCTTGAAGCGATGCGGGCCAGGCCGATGACCGCCGCCAATCGTGCTGATCTCGATCAGATCCAGCGCGAGATCGCCGTCATCACAGGACGGCTCGGTCAGACCTCGCAGGGTCTCGCTGAGGCCCTGAAGTCTCCCCGGGCGGGACGTGGGATGAGAAGAGAGTGAGACAGCGCAAAGATTCCGGCCCTAGCGATCGGACCGGTTTCGCGACCTCATGGCCGGACGTTCACGCCGGAACCTTGGCCCCCGTGGGAGTTATGTCAATTTGACAAAATTCGCCCCAATTTTCGGTGGGAAAGTTAAATTCGTTCCATCTTCCGGTCGATAAATAGAGTGTGGACGCCTGAGGCCGAGGTCAAGGGCACCGCAACGGAGACCAGACGCTCAACCGGTCGAGATCTTTCGACCGTGCAAAGCGGCGGGCTCCGAAGTTTGAAACCTTATCCTTGACTCGCATCGCCTGGGCGTACTGGTGGTGGAGCCGCCGGTCCAATCAGCAGAAGGGGAGGCTCACATGGAAGTCTACGGCGCAGGGGGGACACAGGGCCCCCAACCCATTTACCCGAGACTGGCCGCTTTCTCCGTCGACGCAGGCCAGACCGTCCACGCAGGAGCACCGCGAGATCACGTCGAGATCAGCCCCCTGGGCCAGATGCTCGACGGGATTAGCCGACTCCCCGAAATCCGCCACGAAAAGGTCGATGCGATCCGCCGGGAGATCGCGACGGGCACCTACGAGACGCCCGCCAAGCTCGAACTCGCCCTCGACCGACTCATGGACGAGATGAGCGGCTGGTAAGCCCAAACATTGCCCGAGACTCATCGGTCGGTCGGATAGTCGTGAGATCCACACGACCCTTCCGACCGACCGATTCGTCGTCGGGGCTTTGTCGTTGATGGATCGACGACCGACCGCCCAATGAGGATCAACTCGATGCCCACCCTCGCACGAGCGCGACGGATCATCTGGCAACGGATGGCTTCGGCCGCCGAAGCGAATCGTCCGGGCCGAAATCGGCGTCGGACCATTCGCAGACTCATTGTAATGGGCCTCTGTCTCGGGATCGGCCTGGCCCTCCAATCTCGCCGCGACGATCGTGTCGCCGCCGATCGATTCGAGGGGGCTCGGTTCGTCACCGACTTCGCTCTCAAAGACATGTCTGGCAAGCTTGTCACCCCCGAGAGCTGGCGAGCCTATCGCGCCGTCGTGGTCATCGCCCTCGGTGCCGATGATCCAGAAATCGCCCGGATCGCAACCACATTCCGCGAGAGGCAGGTCGGATTCTTTGGCGTTTCGCCATCGCCGATCCGTCCGACCGGCTTTGATTTCCCGATCCTGCTCGACCCCTCGCACGAGTTAATCGGCGCGGCGGGTCTGCACGTCACGCCTGAGGCCGCCGTCATCGACCCTGACGGCTTGGTCGTCTACCGAGGCTCGGTCTCGGGTGTGCCGGCCGCTCTTGACGCGACACTCAAAGGCCGGATGCCCGAGGTGAGAGCGAGGCCCGCACAGGGTTCGAGCCTCCCCGATCCCGCCCCTCTGATTTCCATCGATGAGAAGGTAACCTATTCGACTCACATCGCCCCCATCCTGCGGGAGCACTGCGTCGAGTGCCATCGGCCCGGGCAAGTTGGCCCCTTCTCGCTCCTGACGTATCACGACGCAGCCAAGCGGGCGAGCTTCCTCCATGAAGTCACCGACTCGGGCCAGATGCCGCCGTGGAAGGCCATGCGGGGCTGGGGCACGTTCTTTGACGCGCATCACCTGACCCATCGCGACCTGGCCCTCCTCGATCGTTGGGCCGAATCCGGTGCGCCGGAGGGAGACTCGACGACTCCCGCCCCTCCGATCGAGTCCCCCGAATGGCAGCTTGGATCTCCCGACCTGATCCTCACGATGGCCGAACCATATGCCGTCGCCGCGACTGGTGACGACTGGCGAGGCTTCGTCTTGCCGGGCCAGTTGACCGACGGTCGCGCGATCGCCGCTGTCGAATACAAGCCGGGCAACCGCAAGGTCGCCCACCACGCGCGGGTGTTCATCGACGCGACCGACTATTCCCGCAAGCTCGACGCCGACTGCCCCGGTATCGGCTTCAGCTATGACGGCCGCTTCGATATCCCCCGCCCTGCCCTCGTTGAATGGGGGCCAGGGATGAAACTTCGGACGCCCCCCGAAGGCGTGGCCAAGCCGGTGAAGCCAGGGTCAGACGTCGTGCTCTTGCTCCACTATCACGGCAGAGGCAAGCCCGAAACCGACCAGTCGAGCGTCGGCCTCTATTTCGCCAAGACCCCGCCGACGCGGATTATGGCGATGCATACGCTCAGCAGCAATCGCATCGACATTCCTCCCGGCGAGGCCAGGCACCGCGAGGTCGCACGGTCGACTGTTCAGCACGACATCAAAGCCTACAGCGTCTTCCCTCACGGACATAACCTGCTCCGCGAGATGAAGCTGACCGCCACCTTGCCCGACGGTCAGGTCCGACGGATGCTCTGGATCAAGGATTGGAACTTCGCCTGGCAGACCCAGTATTACTACACCGAACCCATCAGCCTCCCGCGCGGGACGAAGCTCGAAGTCTTGGCCCTCTACGACAACTCGCCGGCCAACTCCTTGAACCCGAACAAGCCGCCGAAGCGAGTGAAATACGGACCGAGCAGCGACGAAGAGATGCTCGGCTGTCACCTCTACGTCGTTGCCGACGACGAAGCGGGCGACCAATACTATCGCCGCAAGTGGGAAGACGCCCGCTGAGCCGGTTCGCCCTCTTGCAGTCCATCGCCGTGTAAGGCATCCTCACGGGACCGCATCCGGTCATGCAACCGTTGAGGACGCCCGCCCATGCTCCGGCCGATCTTATTCGCCTGCGTTCTCCTTGTCCCGGCCCTGAGCGTTCGAGGTGAAAGCCCCGACCCCCGCCTCAAGGGGTATCGCGTGGCCCCCGGCTTCAAGGCTGAGATCGCCGCGACCGAGCCGCTGGTCATCAACCCCGTCTCCATGACGTTCGGCGATGACGGCCGCCTGTTCGTCATCGAGTGGGTCTCGGGCGATGGCCCTAATGACCGGATCAAGGTGCTCACTGACACCGATGGCGACGGCGTCTTCGACAAATCCGCGATCTACATGGACGGGCTTGAACTCCCCGCCGGGCTGCTCTTCTGGGACGGCTGGACCTATCTCACGCTCAACCACGACGTGGTCCGTTTCAAGGACGCCGACGGCGACGGCACGTTCGAGACCCGCCAGTCGATCGCCACCGGCTTCGGCAACGACAACTCGCATCACCGCGTCTCGGGCCTGACGATGGGTCCGGACGGCTGGATCTACATCACGACCGGCGATAGCGACGCCCACGCCAAAGGCTCCGACGGCTCGACCGCGACCGTCTTGCGGTGTGGCGGAGTCTTCCGCTGCAAGCCAGACGGCTCGCATATGGAGAACGTCGCCTTCGGCATGCGGAACCCGTTCGGCAACGTCGCGTTCGACGACGAATTCAACATCTTCCACACCGACAACGACAACGAAGGCTCCCCCGGATTCACCGGCTGCCGGATCTTGCACGTCGTCGAAGGCGGCGACTACGGCTGGAGGCTCCGCGAAGGGGCCCGCTGTTGCCAGCCCGACTTCGAGCGCGCCACCTGGAACGGCGGTCGCCCCGGCCGCCTCGGATGGGTTGCCGAGACCGGTCGAGGAGCACCCGCCGGCCTCTGTATCCTCAACTCCGCAGCCTTCCCCGCCTCGACACGCAACCTCCTGGTCTACCCTGACGTCTTCCGCAAGACCGTCCGCGCTTACGGGCTCAAGCCTGTCGGGGCGACATTCACGGTCGATCACGAATTTGAACTTCTTGCCGCCGACGACCCCCTCTTCCGCCCCGACGACGCCGAAATCGGTCCCGACGGTGCCCTCTACGTCCTCGATTGGCGGACCGATTCGGGCGGAGCCGGGAAGCTCTCTGGCAACGGGCAGTTCGGGCGGATTTATCGGCTGACGTGGTCGGGTACGGATAAGGAACCAGCCTTGCCGACGTTCCCGAGAGATCGGTATGCGAAGCTTGTTCATTCTCGCCGAGATGGACTTGTCGAGGCATTCTCATCGAAAGATTACGGGATGCGGCGGACTGCGGGGTTGGAATTGATCCGACGAGCATCCCATATTGACTTCATCGCGGAAGATCCGGAACTCTTCGACGTACATATGAGCTTTGCGGCCCACTCTCGGGAATTGTCTTCGTTTGCAAGAAGTAAAACGAGAATTCTTGTCGCTCGAAGGCAGTCCCTCGCCGTTCTCATGGCCTACGGCTCGATCGAGAAAGAGAGTCCTTGGCGCGGCCAGATTGGGACGATCATGGCAGACACGTCCTTGCATCGCCTTTCCTATGAATACCTCAGTCGTTTCGGCCGTGGCGATGATCGATACGAAGCTTACGAAGCCTTGATGGCCAGTGATGCCTCAATGACTCGCGACCGTCCCCCGCAGGTCTTAAGGGCGATTGCGGTTGCGTTAGGACGTTTTTCCGAGGTCGATTCGGATAAGGCAGGATCGGAATTCGATCTGGCGAAAGCATTCTCCGCGATCTCCCGTGAAAGTTTGACCAACCGACAATGGTTTGATGAGCAGATGAAAAAGGCCAAAGTCCTTGAGGCCGACCAGAACGAAAGCGACAAGCTCAAGAAAGAAGTGGAGATCCAAGGCAAGTACATTGACACCTCGAAGAATACCTACAAAAAGAATCTTTCGTCCCTCTCGTCAACCTACATCGCCCGTCGTTTGCTCGAAATGGCTCGTGAAAATCTCGACGGCGACCCCTTCCTTCGTGACGGCTTCACGCGCGGCCTCGAACGGCTCGGCAAGCCGGGGATCGACGCGATTGTCGCGGCCCTCAAGTCCGAAGACGACAAGGGAGTTTCGGCCGCACTCTATGCCCTCCAAGGCTGGCGATCGACCGATGGCCTTGCGGCCCTGATGGCCGAGGCGACCAGTTCCGACACGATACCCGCCGAGGCCCGCGTCGGGCTGTTCAAGGCGCTGCGAGAACTAGGGCCGGCCGTCCCGCCCGAGTCGATCACCGAATGGCTTGCGGCGGCACCCAAGGCCGACGGAGTCGCCAGGGCCGAGGCGATTCGGGTCGTGGGGGCGATGCAGGGGCGGGCGGCGATGGCCGTCGCGAAGGTCTTGCCGACGCTGTTGGCCGACGCTGATGCCGTTGTCCGACGCGCGGCGCTGGGGCTGGCGAGCGAGCATCGATCCGAGGTGGTCAAGACGACTCTCGTCGCATT
Organism: Isosphaeraceae bacterium; assembly: GCA_025356435.1. Classification (GTDB taxonomy): domain Bacteria; phylum Planctomycetota; class Planctomycetia; order Isosphaerales; family Isosphaeraceae; genus CAMFLR01. The sequence goes on from JANXSY010000173.1 coordinate 6,326, forward strand.
GGTCTCGTCGCCCAACCGGCCCGCCGATGAGCGGTCGCTGGCGCTCGTCGCGTTGAGGGGCTATGAGGCCAAGGAATTGACGCCGCTCTATCTCCGGGCCTTCGACGAGAGCAAGAATAGCGGTCTCAAGGGCGAACTTCTCCGCACGATCGCGGCCGGAGACTTTGCCGCCGCCGCGGAGAAATCCGAGGGACTGCTCGGCGAGACTGACCTCAACCTCCGCTCGATCGCCATCGCGATCCTCGGCCAGAAGCCCGACACAGCCTTGATCGTCGCCAAGCGATACAACGAAGGCAAGCTCCCCGGCGAAGACCTCCCGCGCGTGCTCGAATCGATCCGCTCCCACGCGACGCCCGAGCTTCAGGCCGCCACCCAGACCATGCTCAGATCCAAACTCCTCGCCGCGCCGACTGGTGAAGACGCCAGTAAGCTTCGCGACTATGTGACGCGGCGCGGCAATGCCGGGCGTGGCAAGCTGATCTATCTTGACACCACCAAAGGCGGCTGTGCGGCCTGTCACAAGCTCGAAGGCTCTGGCACCGCGATCGGCCCCGACCTCACGAAAGTTTACGAGACGCTGACCTTTGACAAGCGCGTTGAGTCGATCCTCGAGCCTTCAAAGGAGATCAAGGAAGGCTACAACACCTTCAAGGTCGCGACCATCGACGGCCGGACCCTGAGCGGACTGCTCCTCTCCGACACGGCCGAGGGCGTCACACTCCGAGACGCGCAAGGGAAAGAGGTCAAGGTTCCCGTCAAAGAGATCGATCAGAAAGGCCCCGACACGCTGAGCCTCATGCCGGCGGGCGTCGTTGGCCACCTCTCCTTCAATGAACTCGCAGACCTGCTCTCGTTCCTCGGCGATAAGCGGGCCCAGGAAAGCCTCCGTGCAGGCGGCAAGTAATCCAATTCCAGTCACCATAGATCCTGTTTTCGAGACCATCAATGCGGCACCTCTGGGTCTTCTTGCTCATCCTTCCGGCGACATCGCGTGCCGATCAATTCGAGTCGATCGAGGGGAAGGCTCTTCTCGCGGCGATGAAAGGGGCTGATGCCAAGGCTGTCGAGCGGCTCACGCTCAACGACCTTGGTGCCTTGCCCAACGTCTTGAAAGACGCCCGTTCGACGCTCCTCGCCGTCAAGACGACGAAGGGGAATGTGACGCGACTCCTCGTCACGCCTGAGCTTCGCAAGCTCGAAGGGGGCGGAGCGCCAACGCCCGTTTTCTTGCTCGAACGGTTTGACACCTTTGACAATGAAGACCTCTCCGCTCGCATCGCCAAAGGGAGGGAGATGGTCCTCTTCCCCGGTTTTCAGGTTGATCTCGACACCGGCCAGATCGTCCCCGAAGGACGCGGGGGAGACCTATCGTATGTCTTAGATAAAGACATCCCGACGCTCGTTGTGCTCAAAGGGGCGAAGCTCTATACCCTGAACAGAGTCCCCGCGCCCGATCCGACCAAGCCTCCCCAGCCGACCCCCGGTCGCGCAGTCGTCCCACGTGATTTCGCCGGACGATACCGCCTCTTCGCCAACGGGCAATGGTCGGGCACTCTCGACCTCGCTGTCGATCCCAAGGGCGAAGTGTCTGGCCAGTTCCGCTCGGACACTCATGGGGCCGCCTATCCCGTCACGGGTCAGGTGGCAGTCGACGTGCCGAGCAAGGTCGCCCTGATCGTCAAATTCCCTCGCTCACGAGGCGAGTTTGACGGATACCTCTGGACCGAGGGGAAAGGGGCACTCGCGGGAACGTTTCACCTCAACGACCGTACGTTCGGCTTCTTCGCCGTTCGAGACGGCGGCAAGTTCGCTCCCGAAGGCGCTGAGGTCGGAGGCATGGCGACCGACACGCGTGAAAAGCTCTTGATCGAGGTCAAAGGTGATCAATTCGTGTTCGAAGGCAAGGAGTATGCCCCGGATGGGTTGACCGAGTTGCTCCACTCCAGGCGCGCGGGGGACAACCCTCCGGTCGTTACGATCCGGGCACCGTCCGACGCCCGATTCGAGTCGGTCAGGCGGGGGGTCGAGGCGGTTGAGGCGGCGGGACTTCGATCGATCCGGCTCGCACCGATCGGCGAACCGTCCGCCATCAAGCCCTAACCCGCACCGATCAGCGAGAACGAATGGCCCGTCGCTTGCACTGGAAGTGGCTCGACCCCTTGCCCATCTTTTTGCGGAGACTACGCGATGTTGCTCGCCTTCGATGACGTCGGTCCTGGCCCCGTGGTTGTCCTGATCCACGGATTTCCGCTCAATCGCAAGATGTGGGACGCCCAGCTCACCGAGGTTGGTTCGCTCTATCGGATCATCGCACCTGACCTCCGAGGAGCGGGGGAGACCGCCGTGCCCGATGGCGTCTACACGATCGACCTCCTCGCAGACGACGTGATCGAGACTCTTGACGCCCTCAACCTGACCGACCCGGTCGTCCTTGGCGGCCTGTCGATGGGCGGGTATGTCGCGCTCTCGCTCGTGGCGCGTTATCCGAGCCGGTTTCGTGGGTTGATGCTCATGAATACGCGGGCCGTCGCCGATTCGCCGGCCGCCGCCGAAGGTCGCGAATCACTGGCGCGACAGGTTGAACAGTCCGGCAAGCCCGACGGTGTTGTCGACGCGATGATTCCCAAGCTCTTCGCTCCCGCGAGCTACGCGACCCACGCGACCATCGTCGAGCAGATCAAGGCACAGGCCATGCAGGCGAATCCGCTAGGCCTGGCGAACACCCTTCGCGGCATGGCCACCCGTCCCGACCGGACCGGCGACCTTGCTCGGATCTCGATCCCGACCCTCGTGCTGGCCGGGGCCGACGACCAGATCATCCCGATCGCCGAGTCGAAGTCGATGGCCTCGATGATCCCGCACGGCCGGCTCGAAATCATCCCCGACGCCGGCCATCTGGCCCCGCTCGAAAACAAATCGGCCTCGAATGCCGCGATCCTGGGCTTCCTCCGGTCACTCGGCGACTAACCCCGCGAACGTGCCCCGTCCATAAGGTTCGGGACGGGGCCGTCTTGCGGAGAGAGGGACGGGTCGGCAATAATCTCGCCGGGTTCGCGGGCCGCTGTCGGCTTGCGTCGGGTCGTGGTCCGTGACCGTCGGGTAACATTCGATGCAGGAACTGCCCGAAGAACCACTCATCACGACGACCTCAGCCCTCGCCGAATTCGTCACGCATCTCCGAGCCCGCGGCCGATTCGCCTTCGACACCGAGTTCGTCTCCGAGGAGACGTTCGAGCCGAACCTCTGCCTCATCCAGGTCGCGACCACCGAACGGCTCGCTGTGATCGATCCCCTCGAAGTGCGCGACCTCACCGTCTTCTGGGACGCCGTGAATGACCCCTCGCTCGACGTGGTGATGCACGCGGCGGGTGAAGATCTCCGAATCTGCAAGATCAAGACCGGAACCGTCCCCCGTCGCATCTACGACGTCCAGATCGCCGTGGGTCTGCTCGGACCCGGTTATCCGCTCTCACTCGGCAACCTCACGAATCAGCGACTGGGGATCAGTCTTGCCGGAGGCGAGACCCGCACCGACTGGCGTCGTCGGCCCCTTACCCCAGCGCAGCTTCGATACGCCCTTGATGACGTCCGCTATCTTCTCGAAGTCGCTGATGGGATCGCCGCCGAACTCGAATCGCTTGGCCGGACCGAGTGGGCTGAGGCCGAATTCACCGACTTCCTCGGCGACATCCGCGATCGCAACGAAGAGGAACGCTGGCGACGCCTCCCCGGCCTACACGGGCTCAATCGGCGTGGGCTCGAAGTCACCCGTCGCCTCGCCGAGTGGCGGCAGGCCGACGCCCGACGTGCCAACCGGCCGCTCCGTTCGGTCTTGAGGGATGATCTGCTCGTCGCCATCGCCAAGCGACAACCGACGTCGCGGCGCGACCTCGAAGCCCTCCGCGACTTCAACCGGCCGCACTTGATCAGCAAGGCCGGCGAGATTCTCGACGTGATCTCGCAGGCCCAGGCCGTCTCGCCCGAGAGTCTGCCTTTCGCTAGCGAACGACATGACGAAGGCCCCGGTGTCGCGATGGTGGTCAGCCTGCTCTCCGCGACCCTCGCCCGATGCTGCGGCCAGGCCCGCGTCGCGGTCGGCCTCGTGGGCGGTTCGAGCGACCTCCGCGACTTGATCCGCTGGCAGGTTGAGGGCAGGCCCGAGGATCAGACGCCATCGCTTGCGAAGGGCTGGCGCTGGGAGGTCTGCGGCCAGACCCTCATGGACGTGTTGACCGGCCGTCGCGCCCTCCGCGTGGTCGACCCCGAGGCCGACGTTCCAGTCGCTCTCGACCCGGTCGATGAGAAGTGAGTGATCCTGGCGCGAGGTGAACCCATGCCCCGCATTGTGAGTTGCTTCACTAACAGTTACGGCCCCGCCGGCGTCCGCGTCGCGGTCGAGAACGTCTGCGCGGCGGGCATCGATCACCTTGAGCTTGCCCTCCGCGGTCACAACTTTGGCGGCCTGGTCATCCCCGAGTCGGCTGTCATCACCGAGTCGGCCGACGACGCGACGGCAGGCGCTTTCGTTGAGTTGCTCCATCGTCACAACGTCAAGATCAGCAGCTGCAACGTCGGTGGGGCCGACCTTCGCACCGAGGCCGGCGTCGAGCTGACGCAACGACGTATCCGGTTCGCCAAGCGCTGGTTCGATGTGGGCGTCGTGGTCTCGGGGGCGGGCCAGCCGGGCGACGCCTCGGAGCGTGCGGTTATCCTCGAAAATCTCCGACGGATCGGCACGATAGCGGGCGAACTCGGCATGGTCGTCGCGCTCGAAACCCACAAGGGGCCGACACAGAATGCCGCCGCGATGTTGGACCTGATGACCGACCTGGATCACGACGCGATCCGCCTCAACTTCGACACCGGGAACATCGCCTATTACAACGATGGAGTTGACCCGGCCGATGAACTTGAAAAGGTCAAAGACCTGGTCCGAAACGTCCATGTCAAGGATAATCGCGGCAAGTTTGAGGACTGGTTCTTCCCCGCCGTCGGCGATGGCGGGGCTGTCGACTTCCGTCGCATCCGGACGATCCTCGACGGCGTCGGCTATGGCGGGGCCTACACGATCGAGATCGAGGGGATCGGTGGTGAGCCCGAGCCGGGCCTCGCTGAACGCCAGAGTCGGGTGAAGCGGAGCGTCGAGCATCTCGCCAAATGCGGCTATTTCGAGTAGTCGAAGCTGCAAGGCTCTTTCGGAATGGTAGACGCGTCGTATCGGTCGATCCAGTCGATCGGAGTCGAGGCGATGATCTCCCGACTCCACCCGCACGACCGGGCTAGCCAGCCAATCAGTTGACGCGGGTCGACCCCCTGTACGCGCAGCGCCGCGAGCTTGATCGACCCGTCTCGCTTCGCCAGCCGCTTGCCATCGGCTCCGATGACGAGTGGCACATGGCCGTAAACCCGTTCAACTCCGCCGAGCGCCTGGTTAAGCACGATCTGACGAGGGGTGCTGGGGATCAGGTCGGCCCCTCGAACCACTTGCGTGATCCCCATTGTCGTATCGTCGAGGACGACCGCCAGTTGGTAGGAAGGCACGAACGGCGATCGGGCCACGATGAAGTCTCCGCCAACCTGACGGGGATTGATCTCGATCCGTCCCAGGAAGAGATCGTCCCAGCCGACCGCGCCTTCAGGGACTCGAAATCTCCAGGCGAAGGGTCTGTCGCCGAGTTGTTCGGCATCGATTGTCGATCGAAACGAGCATGTCCCCGGATAGGTCGGGCCTTCGTCCTCCGCATGGGGTGCCGACGCCGCGCGTTCGATGTCGGCCTTGGTGCAGGTACACGGATAGACCAGGTCTTTACGCTTCAGAAGCTCCAGGCCATGTTCGTACGCCCGTATTCGCTGCGACTGAACGAACGGCTCGTCGTCCCAATCGAGGCCTAGCCAGCTCAGGTCTGCAATCGCGGCTTCGGACGCTCCGGGGCGGGTGCGCGCGGCGTCAATATCCTCGATCCGCAAGACGACGCGACCTCGTTGAGACCGCGCGGCAAGCCACGCGACGAGGAAAGTCCGGGCGTGCCCGACGTGTAGCCCGCCGGTAGGAGACGGGGCGAGTCGTCCGACGGGTGGTAGCGGTTGGGACATTCAAGGTCGTCCATTCTCGCAGTCGTAACCCAGCGCGATCGGGCCGCGTTTTGCGGCTTCCGACTGGTTGCGTGACCCGTCTTCGGTTCTAATTGGACACGAGAAGAAGGCGATTGTGCCACCCATTCGAGACGAGAGGGAAGACCACAGCGATGGACACGGAACTAAAGCGTGACGCTCGGGAAATCGTTGACAGGATCGTCCTTCTCCGAGACTCTCTTTGACTTAGGCGACAAAACCTCCCGTCGCGCCGAATTAGACCAGAAGATGGAAGCCCCCGACTTCTGGAGCGACCAAGACCGGGCCAAGGCGATCATCGCCGAGCTGAAGACGATTAACGCTGTCCTCAAGCCGTTCGAAGCCCTTGCGCGGCAATCCGATGACCTCGGTGCTCTGATTGAACTCGCGGATGAGGTCGACGAAGACGACTTCGACCAGGAAATTCGCGACTCGATCAAGAAGGCTGCCAACGACTTCGAGTCGTTCGAGCTTCAGTCGATGCTCGGCGGTCCCAACGACCACTGCAACGCCTACATCACCATTCACCCGGGTGCGGGCGGGACTGAGGCCTGCGACTGGGCCGAGATGCTTCTCCGGATGTACCTGATGTGGGCCGAGAAGCACCGCTATAAGGCTGAGATCATCGACCGAGAAGACGGCGATGTGATCGGCTTACAGACGGTGACGATCCACCTTAAGGGGGAATACTCGTATGGGTATCTCCGAGGCGAGACTGGCGTGCATCGCCTGGTGCGGATCAGCCCATTCGGCACGGCCGACAAGCGGCAGACTTCGTTCGCGTCAGTCGACGTTCTGCCTGAGATCGACGACACGATCGACATCGTCCTCCGCGACGACGAGTTGAAACGCGACGTGTTTCGGTGCGGCGGCCCTGGCGGTCAGCACCAGAACAAGACCGAGTCGGGTGTGAGGTATACCCACCTCCCGTCCGGAACAGCGGCCGAGTCGCGGAGCGAGCGGTCCCAGCATAAGAACGATGCCCTGGCGTTGGCGCTCCTGAAGGCGAAGCTGATTCGACAGGAAGAGATTAAACGCGAGGCCGAGTTCGCCAAGGCCTACAATGACAAGGCCGAGATCGGCTTCGGTAGCCAGATCCGATCTTATGTGCTTCAGCCCTACCAGCAGGTGAAGGACCTCCGCACCGACTTCATCTCGACCAACCCCGGCAACGTCCTCGACGGTGAGATCGATGGTTTCATCGATTCTTACCTGAGAAGAAAGCTGGCGAAGGGCGAGGTCAAGAAGGGCTGAGCCATTCGCGCACCCAGGAAATCTGACCTGCCATGCCCGTATTCGAGAACAGTGGCGATCTCCGGACGATCGTCGGCCCGGATTTCGCCCTGATCTTCGAGCGAGCCGACGATCGCTGGACCCACTCGATCGCCGTGTCTGCCTCCCCCGGTGCCCCTCGCGAGACGATCGCGAGGGCCATCGAGTGGGCGCACGATCGCGACGATCCAACCCGAGTCGTCAGCCCGGTCTTTCAGGAATTACATTTTCAGAATCATTCCGACGGGACCCCCCAGGCACTACTGGTCGGGATGTCGGGGCGGCACCACTTCTCGGCGGTCTTCAGCCTGGTCGAACGGGCCGAAGGTTCAACGCTGAGTGTCGACGTCGCCGATCGTGCCCCGAGCGATGTCGTCGCCCTTGCGAGTACGTATGCCGTCATGCTCCACTCCGGAGACCTTGAAGGGTGCGACGAGTCGATGATTTGCTGGTCGATCTCTGATCGTCGACTCCGATTCCAGGCCGTTGCGTCCGCCCGTGTCGGCCTTGCGGAGGCCGGACGTCGCGCGACCCGCGTCCAGGTCGGTATCGACGCGAATTCTTCGACTCCGACCCGACGTTGGCAGTATTCCTGGGACTTCTCCCGACCAGTTTGACCGACACAAGGCCACTCTCCGCCGCCCATCAACCCTACCCGCCAGCCAGGAGCTATCGATGGACCACCTCAGGCTCAGCGACCCCGAAGTGTTCGAGGCGATCGTCGCCGAGGAGCACCGGCAGCGCGACGAGCTCGAGCTGATCGCCTCGGAAAACTACACGAGCGCCGCCGTGATGGAGGCCGTTGGTTCGGTCCTCACGAACAAATACGCTGAAGGGCTCCCCGGCAAGCGTTATTACGGCGGTTGCCAGTTCGTTGACGTCACCGAGCGGCTGGCGATCGAACGTGCCAAGACGCTTTTCGGTGCCGAGCACGTCAACGTCCAGCCCCATTCCGGCGCGTCGGCGAACCAGGCGGTTTACTACGCTGCGCTCGAGATCGGTGATACCGTTCTCGCGATGGACCTCGCGCAAGGTGGCCACCTTACGCACGGGATGAAGCTCAACTTCTCTGGCCGCTGGTATCCCACGATCGGTTACGGCGTCGACCCCAAGACCGAGCGGATCGACATCGATAACGTGGCCAAGCTCGCACGCGAGCACAAGCCGAAGCTGATCCTCGCCGGCGCGAGCGCCTATCCGCGAATCATCGACTTCGCCAAAATTGCCGAGATCGCTCGCGAAGTCGGTGCGATCTTCTTCGTGGATATGGCCCATATCGCGGGCCTGGTCGCGGGCGGGCAGCACCCCAACCCGGTCCCGTATGCCGACTTCGTGACGACGACCACGCACAAGACGCTCCGCGGACCGCGCGGAGGGATCGCGATGTGCACCCAGGCGTGGGCGAAGAAGCTCGACTCGGCCGTCTTCCCCGGCCTTCAGGGCGGCCCACTCGAACACGTCATCGCGGGCAAGGCGGTCTGCCTTGCCGAGGCACTCCGGCCCGACTTCACGGAGTATGCCGCGCAGGTCGTCGCCAACGCCAGGACGCTCGCCGAGGAACTCATCCGCGCCGGCTTCCGGCTCGCCTCGGGCGGAACCGACAACCATCTTGTCCTGATCGACATGACCTCGAAGGGACTCACCGGCAAGATCGCCGAGATCGCCCTCGGCCGAGCGGGGATCACCGTCAACAAGAATCTGATCCCATTCGACGCCCGCAAGCCCTTCGACCCCAGCGGCATCCGCATGGGCACCCCCGCCCTGACGACTCGCGGACTCAAGGAAGACGCGATCCGTAAGGTTGCAGGATGGATCGTCCGGGTGCTCGAAGCGGCCGAAGACGCCTCGGTTGCCGAGCGTGTGTCGGCCGAGATCCGCGAATTCGCCAAGGACTACCCGGTCCCGGCCGACAGCGCAGTTCTGGTCTGATGAAGAGTGAGGGCCGGCGACCGAATTATCGGAGCCGGCCCTCTGTATTTCGAACGCTCAGGTCTGCCGCGACGACTCGATAGACGGCGTATCGTCCCTCAACTTTGAGCAGTTGCAACCCGCCGTTCTCGTTCTCGCTTGATCGCTCAACCGGTGCCGACGCAATGACGTGATCGGCGCTTTGAGTGGCGGCAAGCGAGGCCAGTTCGCGATGGCTGAATTTTGCGTAACGCCCCTCGACTCCGTGGCGATCGGCCAGGTACGAGCGAACGAACTCCTCGGTCGTGCCTTCGAAACGGACATGGGCCCGGAACCGATCCGACCAATCGCGGAGGCCCGCCGCGTGATACGGGCTGGCCGCGCGATTGAACGCCACCGATCGCAACGACCAGAGTCGGAACGTCTTCGGTCCGGGCGGCGTGATGAACTTGGCGTCAGACGCGGTGTTCGATCGGCACCAGACCGCGAGCCGCTCGATGTCATCGGAAGGCACCGCATCGAATCGACATCGCGCCGAAAGCCCGACGACGAGGGGATGTTCGGGCGGGAGGAATGCAGGGATCACGATCGCCGCGATCGGGAAGGACCACGCGACCACATACGCCAGAGCAAAGCGCCGTCGCGTCCAGACGAATCTGAATCGGTGAGCCAGGATAGCCACGACGACCGCCCCGAGCAGGAGCACATGACCACGCTCGGTGTCATGTCGCCAGAGGACGATCATTCCCAGGCTCGCGGTCGCGATGATCGCCGATCTCGACCAGTCCGTCGTCCAACGCGACTTCAAAATGCCCGCTTCGGAGAGAGTGGCCACAAGCTCCACGGCAACCGCCACCACGAACGTCCAATCCCCGGCCAGTCCGGTGGCGAGAAGCGAGACCCGGAGCTTGCCGAGCACGTCACCCCGAACCCAGAGCATCCGACAGCGACCCGCCGCCGCGACCAGGGCCAACCCGCGCGCGATCGTCGCCATCCGGAATGGCTGGAAGACCGTGACCCGAAGGTCTCGAATCCCTTCGATTGCGAGATAGGCAACGCCAAGTCCAAGCAGCACGACACCAAAGAGGATCGCAAATCGACGCGTTGCAACCGAAGGCAATGGGGAGAACGAATCCTCATTGGAGCGGACGCCAAGCCTGAAGAGTGACACCAGACCAAGCACGATAAATCCGCCCCAGGCAAGCCATTGCGGCGTCCTCCAGAGCGAAGGCACCATGTGCTGGGCCATCTGTAGCTCAACGCCGAGCGAACGGAATTCGTGTGGAGACATGCCCTCGAAGAGTCGTTGAGACTGCCCGAGCGTGCTCAATGCGCCGGGAAGAACGGCCAACACGAGCGTAACCATCCCCAGGCCCGTCGATCGCCACGACTGAGCTGTCACTCGCCGACCGATCGCCCAGGCGAACCAAGTCACTCCCAACACTCCGCCGAGTTGAAGCCCGACCGAGGGATGGACGATCGTCGCGACGCCGATCAGCAGGCTCGGCACCAAGATCCGACCCTCGATCGCCAGCGCCAGCGCCACCCATCCCAGTGAGAAGCCGACCAAACGGTCGAGAAGCATCGCTTCGAACAGGTGATTCGTGCCGATATTGCCGGCCTTCGCCAGGAGTACGAGTGCGACCGCGATCAGTCCGACCGATTCGCCGGCCTCCGGCCAGACGGATCGGGCCAAACGATCGATCCCATAACAGGTTAGGGCGAACGTCGCGGCGAAGAGCGCAAAGAGGGCGAACGAGAGGCCAAACGGGCGGCTCGCGAAGTCGAGAAGAGCGAGATAGCCTTGATGAGGATTGAAGGTGTGAAAGGCGCTGACGAATGGATCGTCGGCGAAGAGGGAGGGGTCTTGCTGATGGAGCAAGATCGGCAGCCGGTAAGCCTGGTCGCCATCGCGGCTATGGTATCCGCGCACGGTCAGATAGAGGCCGAACACGAGGATGTAGAGCGACCAGCGTGGGAGCGAGATGGGACGCGACATCCGTGCGAGACTCCGGGCCGCGCGGAGTCTCCCGGCGACCGAGGCCAGTCTGACCCCTCACCCCCAAACGGTCAACGCGAACTTCTGGGCCGTCGGGATCACTTCTCGGCAGAAGGCGGCGTGACGAGTTCGTCAAACACCCGATCAAACTGGCGGGTGAAATCGGCCGAGTCGGGGTCGACTGCGGGAATCCTCGGCAACTCCAGTTCGAGGCGATGAGGGGCCTCGGCGTGGGCCGACTGGACGGGCTGGGGCTCGACCTTTGAGGAGGGGATCGAGTCGTCAGTCGTGGCCGCAGACATTCCCATCCGCTTGACCTCAGCCACGAAATGTTGCACCGGCTGCGACCCCCAGACCTTGCTCGCCGGGTGATAGTCGCCTTCCCACTTCAAGGCGTAAGAGCCGGTCGCCTGCTCTTCAGCCCAGTCGACCCCCTTCACTCGCGGGACGGCGTATTTCTGGAGGCCCGCCGTGAGGAAGGTGACGACGAGCGCCCCTTTGATCCCGCCGAGGAGGAAACCGGCGAACTGGTCGGTACGGTTCGGCTCAGCCTCGCCGAACGGGCGTCGACGCTGCATTTTGAGGAATAGGCTCGCCAGCCCGACCGAGACGACATAGACAACGACCGCCGCCGTCCACCAGAGAATCCGATCAAGCAATTCAGGACGGATTGTCTTGAAGTAAGTCGCCACATAAGGACGAGCCATGTCGCGAACCGGCGCGGCAACGTAAACGCACCCGACCAGCCCCGCGAGGCGAATCGCCTGAATCAGAAATCCGCGGAGCCAGCCCCGGACGGCTCCGACCAGGATCACGATCCCGAGAACAATATCCAGACCCATTTGTGAACCCTCTCCACGGTCGAGCCGTCGCGATGCCTATTCAAGTGTTCGCCCGCCACGGCACGATCTTGGAGACTTTCATCGTGCCGTATCTTTCTCATCGTCCATTCGATGTCAGGAGTTGACGATTTTCCCGCGACGAGCCCGGAAAGCCGGCAAGAACACCAGACACGCGAGTCCCCCCACGAGGGCCAGGAACAGCCTCGACCATCCCGACGCGGGGACGACCATGCCTCGGATGAACACGGCCGACTCGCCAGCCCCCCGGCTCTCGGCGAAAAAGACCTTGATCGGCCTCAACGTCCCGTCCTGCACTGTCCGCTCGGTCCGATAGACGAGGCTAAATGACGATCCGAGCCGGTCCGCAAGCTCCTGGTAAATCGCCTTGAGCGACGCTGCGTCTCGGGCGAGGTATGACTGCCCCCTGGTCTCGTGGGCCAGGCGATCGAGCGCCTCGCTGTCGATCGCGTCCCCCTCGCCAAGCCCCAGTGTATGGACCGGCAGGCCGAGCCGTCTCGACGTGGCGACCACGGAGGCGATCGGCAGCCTGCTGTCGGTGTCCTGGCCGTCCGTCATCGCGAGAACCGCGCGACGGCCCGTCTCCTCTCCAAGCAGTTTCAGCGCGGCATCAACCGCGTCGAAATAGCGGGTTGAGCCCGACGGCTCGATCGCCTCGACAGCGCTGAGGACTTGCCGCTTTTCGGTCGTGAACGGGCAGACAAGGTCGATCTTCGAGCTGAACGCGATCACCGCGACGCGAGATCCCTCCGGCAGACCGGCCAGAAACGTGCCGACCGCTGCCTTGAGGGCGTCGATCTTGTTGTCCTGCTTCATGCTTCCGCTGCGGTCGAGGACGAGCACAATCGTCATCGGCTTCATGAGCACCGTGACGGGCGAGTCGAAGCTGAGGATCGGCCGTTCTTTGCCGTCCTCTTCGACGCGAAAGTCTCGGACTTGGGCGTCGCGGATGAACGTGCCGTCGGGGTTGCGTAGTTCAAAATAGACCGTGATCTCGGGGAACCCCGACTCGTCAGGCTGCGTGACGACCACCTTCGGAGACGAGTCCGGCGGGGGTGCCTGGGCCAGGAGAAGGCTCGCGACGATCAGCCCGATCATTTCTGCGACTCCTTGATCGAACGAACCGGGACCACGAACCTCGACAAGCCCGCGAGCCCGACCCCCACCGCCGTCCAGAGGACCGAGACTCCGAGAATCGATCCTGCCAGACCGCCGAGCAGCGGCTCGATAGCCCGACACGTCGCAACGACGATAGCGGCGACTGCGGCTCCCACCACGGATCCCGAGACGAACCCGAACACCCCCTGCCCTCGACCGCCTCGCCTCGCCGCCATCCATGCTGCGAGCAGTCCGACCGCGACACCAAGGATTATCGACGGCCCAATCAACCCCGGCGTCTCCGCGCCCGAAGCCTGCATTCCATCCTCGCCCAACGTCCCGCCCGCGAGCCCGACGACGATCCGAAGCAGGAAACCCGCGAGCGCGAACAACAGGCATCGGTGGAGAATCGAGAGCGCCCCGAACCGGTCGAGCACCCCCGGCCCCGATGGTGTCCCCGCAAGGCTCTGGCCTGTGATCGGCTCGGCGAGTGACTTCGCTTCCAGAAAGAGTTCGACCCTCGCCTCCCCCCCGTTGCTCTCGACGACGAGGAAGGCCGATAGCGGGCGAGGAAGCGTTTCGGGAATGGTGACTTCGATCGGTAGATCGAACGACTCGATCACCGTCCGGGACTGGTTCGAGACGGGATCGGTGACTTTGACCCAGGTCGTCGCGGTGGGCTCGATCTTCGCCCTGATCCGGAGCAAGCGGAGGCCGACATTGGCAACATGGACCGATCGGGCCGTCGTTCCACCTCCCGGAACGATCCGGATCGCGAGCCGTTTCGGATGGACGTCCAGCTCGGCTTTCGCGGGTAGCGAGGTCGGAAGCCCGCCCAACCAGGCGTCGAGGCGTTCGTCGGTGGAGGCGTACGATCCGCTTGGTTTGATCAGGTCATTACGATTCAGAGAACGGAGCCAGGTATCGATGCGTCCCGATTGCAGTTCGTCGCGGAGGTCGGCCCATTTCTGCGACCCGACCCGGAGGAAGTCGTCCCAAGATCCGCAGCTCGACCCGTTCGCGAACGTATAGGGGAAAGCCGCGTGCGGGGTCACCGCGACCGGCCTGGATACCTCGCCCTTGACCACCCGGAGTTGGACCGAACCGAGCTGGATCAAGTCGTCGGGCACGAGTGGTCGGGTCTGGCCGGGCAAGATCCGCTGACGGTTGACGAAGGTGCCGCCGGGGCTATCAAGGTCGCGTAGGGAAAGACCGGAGGCGGTCCGCTCAACCATCGCCTGCCGCGCGGCCATCCGACGTGGGGATTCACTTTCCTGCGTTCCGAGGTCGATCCCCTTGGACCCATTCAGAGTGTTGCCCAGCACGGTTTCCGAGCCTTCGATCGCGAACGCGCGACCGATTTCCCGACCCCGGACGACTTCAAGTGACCACCCGTTGAGGCTCATAACGCGTTAGCCCCGATTGCGAAAGATCAGCCGAGTGCCGCCAAGCTCGAACGTGTCGCCATCTTGAAGCGGGCTGGAACCCGCCATCGGCTGACCATTCCGCTTCGTCCGGCCGTCGACGTCGAGATTCTTCAAGGTGACGCCGCTGGTACTGATCTCGATCTCAGCGTGCGACCGGGCGACGGAAGGGTCGCCGAAGAGGCCGACGGTCGCGTGCTCGTTCAGGCCGAAGGACGAAACGCCCCGACCGAGCGAGAACGACCGGCCCTCCTGGCGACCGTTAAGCACCTGAACCCAGACCCGCCGCAGGGCCTGCTCGACCAGCGCCAGCCCGAGGCCGAGTCCGCCGCCGAGGAAGGCGATGCCGATCCCCTGCCCCAGGTCGTTGCGGTTGCCGAGCATCTGGCGGAGCGCCTCGAAGAACCAGCCTCCGACGAACCCGCCGAGGCCGCCGCCGATCAGGCCGAAGATCAATTTCTGCCGCGACCTGTAGGCAATCCCCTGGCTGACGCCGATCCCCAGGCCGAGGATGCTCCAGGAGACCGCACGGCCGATCAGTCCGCCCTGGAATTGCCCGAGCACCCACTCGCCGATGACCAGTCCGACCGCGCCACCCACAGCCCCCGCCACCGCCCCCCATGTCGAGGCGCGGGCGAGCGTGATCCACGCCCCGTCGCGGAGCGGCCCCGCTGCGTTAAGGGCATAGCCGATCGCGCCCCCGATCAAGACACCCGCCAGGGCGTCACGCAGCCAGACCGAAGGGGTGTGGATCAGTTCGACATAAAAGAACAGCCCGAAGACAGCTCCGATCGCCCCCGCGAGCGAGAGGTCATACGCTTGCCGCGCGTTCGCTCTGAGTGATGAAATCATGAGACGGTCCTCAAGCCGCGGCCTCCTTCGGCGATCATCCGAGCGATATGGCCAAACGTCGAGACAAGCTGGCCGTGCGAAGCGAAGATCGACCCCGACTCGGTGCTGGCTAGCCTCCGCAGGTAGTCGCGGTCCGCCGAGCCGATGCCGATCGCCACGATGTCGATCCCCTCCGCCTTGGCCCGCGATGCCTCTGCGACGGCCGCCTCTGCGGCGTCGGGGTAGCCATCGGTAAGGATCACGACGTAGCGCCGTCTGTCGGTCTTGTGCAGGTGGGTCCGAGCGAGCGACACCGCCTCGGCAAGGTTTGTGGTGCCGTCGGCTTCGAGCCGATTGATCGCCGCCTGCACCTTGCGGGCGTTGTCGGTCGCGTCGGCCTGGAGCGTCACGACATCGGAGAACGAGACCAGGCCGACCTCAGTCCGCGTGAAGTCGCATCGATCGAGGAACGCGCGGGCCGCTGACTGGGCCTCCATAAGCGGGGCACCGGCCATGCTGGACGAGACGTCGATCAACAGATAAACGCGAGTGAGCGTCGCGTTCTCGGGATCGCCTCCGGTTTCGGGGGGCTGGCCGAGCCAGGAGAGGTCGTCAGGGACCGGCTCGACCTCCATTGTGAGTCGGTGCCCGGTGTCTCGCTGGACGGCCCTCACCTGGACGATCCCGTTGGCGTCGTAGGACATCGATACGTCGACCTTCACGTCTCGATCGGTGACGTGAAAGCCGGTGAAGACGTATTTCCCCAGCACGGTGCAGTCGATCGGCTGGGGACTCTCGCCCTGCGTCAGATAGACTTCGAGCCGATCATTGGCCCCGCCATGCGTCGCATGGACATACGACTTGGCTTCTTCGGCAGGAATCGGGGCGTTGCGACGGATCACAACGTCGTTCACATAGCTCTTGCCGTCTGCACTCAGAGCCACGACGCCGAGGCTGTGCGACATGACGTCGCTCACTCGCCTCATCCCCGCGAGCGAGAACCTGGGCGTGGCGTCGGTCGTCGCGGTCCCCTCCACCATCGACGCCTGGACCGCTGCGCCGAGGGCGACAACTTCGTCGACGTTGACGCCCGCGCGGGGGTCTCGACCCGACATCTGCTTGACGAACTGGCGGACCATCGGCATCCGGGTCGAGCCGCCGACCAGAAGAACGCCGGAAATCGCGGCCCAATCGTGTCGGGCCTCGGCCAAGGCTTCTTCGGTGAGCCGCAGGGTCCGGTCCATGAGCGGGAAGGTCATCACCTCGAACGCGTCACGCGTGAGTTCGTAAGTCTTGCGGACCGTACCCAGTTGGAGCGTGATCCGGGCCGACGTCCGGTCCGAAAGCGTCCACTTCGCCCCCTCGGCGAGCAGCAACACCTCATTGAGTGCCTGCGGGTCGTCGAGCGGGTCGATGCCGGTCTCCGCAGCGAATTTCTCCGCGAGATAGCTGGCAATCCGGTCGTCCCAGTTCTTGCCGCCGAGGTCGTGATCCCCGGCCGTCGAGAGCACCTCGACCGACTCGGGAGAGATTCGTGCCACGGTCACGTCGAACGTGCCGCCGCCGAGGTCGTAGATCAGGATCGTCTCGTCCGCGCCCGTCTTCTGAAGCCCATACGCGAGCGCGGCAGCGGTTGGTTCATTGATGATCCGCGCGACGTCGAGCCCCGCGAGTCGCCCGGCCTCGATCGTGGCCTTGCGCTGAGCATCAGCGAAGTAGGCTGGCACGGTGATGACGGCTCGATCAACAGTCGTCCCAAGATGGGCCTCGGCGTCGGCTTTCAGCTTGGCGAGCACGCGTGCGGAAAGGGCCGTCGCGTCGTAATCTCGCCCGTGAAACCTCAGCTTGAACTGCGGGCTGCCCATGTGGGGCTTGAAGAAGCTGGCAATCTCCTCATTGCCGACCCGCGCCCACTCTCGGGCCTCCTGGCCCACGACCGGCGGCTGCACCCCGAAATAGATGACCGAAGGGGTGAGATGCCCGCCATCTCGATTGGGGATGACCTCGGGCCGGCCGTAGGCATTCCGCGCCGCGACGACGGAGTTGGTAGTCCCCAGATCGATGCCGACGATCGCACCCATCGGTTCAGGCCCTCGATCCGAGCAGGTGAGTTGGTCGAAATGAGACGACACAGACCGCTGCGGTCGGGACGTCTTTGCCGCAGGAGGGACATGAGAAGAACATCGACATGAATGAGGAATTCGCTATTCTTGTTAGGAAATCACGCATCGTCGTCTGTTATCGGCTTGACACTCTCTCGAATCCACTCGCGAACCTTCCCGGCCCACCTTCGCATGCTATTCGTCTCGGTGTCGAGCAAGAGCGAGGGGACTTCGTCGAATGGGACATTCGGGAAGGCACCACTCCCCTCTGACAGGGAATAGGCCTTGGCATCATCCAGTAAGTAAACCAACAACGATTCGCCGTCGAACCGCCAGACCTCGGGAACCCCGAGGGCGGCATAGATGCCAAGGCGATCGAGCGAACTGCGGGTGATATCGACCTCGATGGCGAGGTCGGGGGGCGGGTCAAACTCCAGGTTGAAGTCGGCGATACTCCGGATGCCGTCGATGTTCGCGAGGTAGAAGCAACCGTCGGGCTCTAGCCCTCGCTCCTCGACCTTGCGACGAAACGTCGTGGAGCCTGCCGGCAGATAATCAATCTCTAGCACCTCGGCAATGCTCTCGACGAGCTTCTTCAAACGCTCCGCGTAATGTTCATGAATAAAGAGCGGTGACATGAACTCAACGACTCCTCGGTCATACGTGATCCGCACCCTCGGCATGATCTTCAGAAGGGCCTCATACCCCTCCCAATCCACACCTTGGACCACGAAGCGCAGCTCGCCACGCGCAACGTTCGGTCTGGCCAGAGATGCCGTCGCCATGCTCGATCTCCCCTCAAGAAACGCTGATGAGCCGGAGCGCCGCCGATCGTTCCTCGACCTGTTCCGGTTTCATCACCGCCTCGGTCTCGAACTCGACCGCGATCGACGCGCCGCCCGTCAGATCAGTCGCGGTCACGCTCAGACGGCCGTCCTTGCTGATCGCGAACTTGATCCGAATCGGGCTCCGCGCCGGCAGTGAGGCGGGGAGGTTGAGGGTAGCAATACCGACGTCTTTGCAATCGCCCGGCTCGGTGCTATCTCGCTCTCCAGCCATCACACGAATGTCGACGCCTTGCTGGTTGGCGAGGTCGGTACCGAAGTCGCTGGTCGTCTCCATCGGCACCTCGCCGTTCCTCGGCAAGAGTGTGACAACAACCTCACGATTGTTTTCGTCTTTGGCCACCACTCCCAGGCTTTTGCTCAAGACGTTGACGATCTGAGTGCTCACCAGCTCGCGAACCGGCCCTGTCAGGGTATAGCCCAGCTCTCGTTCGATCTTGTCGAGGGCGATCTCCATGTCTTCTTGCGAGACCGCCGCGAGGTCGATATTGACCGAATCGTCGTCATCCGACAAACCGCTCAGAGCGAGCCTCTGTCGCACCTCGTCTTCGAGCGATTCCTTGAGTCCGTACAGGGCGGCTCCCTTGGCGACGGCCTCGTCGGGATCGTAGCTCTCGGGCTCTGTCTCGAATTCGGCAACGAGTCGATTGCGGACCTGCGACATCCGGGTCGCCCCACCGACAAGGATGATCTTGTCAAAGCGGTTATAGCCCTTCACGCGAGCGTCATTGAGCATCTCGCGGGTGAGTTGAACCGTCCGATCGAGAAGGTGCTTCGTGATCTCCTCGAAATGCCCCTTTTCGAGTTCAACCCGCGCCTGATGACCGGCGTGGGTCACGCGGAATGGGGCCTTGTCGCGCTGGGAGAGGGTCTTCTTGCCACGCTCGGCCTGAAGGAAAAGGTCATTGAGCACCTCCGCGTCGTCGAGCGGGTCGCTGTCGAGCCCGGTCTGCTGCCGGAAGGACTCGGCGAGGGCCATCACGATCGCCTCGTCCCAGAGCGCTCCGCCAAGCCGATGGTCGCCGCCGGTACAGATGACGCGGATCAGACGGTCCTTGATCTCGATCATCGTCACGTCGAACGTGCCGCCGCCGAGGTCGTAGACCATCACGACCTGATCTTCGCCATGTTCGAGGCCGTAGGCGACTGCTGCCGCCGTCGGCTCGTTGAGGATGGCGCGGACGTTCAAGCCCGCGAGCCGGCCTGCGTTGGCGGTCGCCTCGCGCTCGTCGGTCCCGAAATAGGCCGGGCAGGTGATGACCACGTCGGTGATCTTTTCCTCGCCCCCGAGCGCCACCTCGGCGTCTCCCACGACTTTACGCAAGATGAACGAGCTGATATCTTCCGGGCTGAAGACTTGCCCTTCGTACTCAAAGACGAACTGGGCATCGCCCATGTGCTGCTTGACCCGCGAGACGACCCGGTGCGGCTCGACCTTCGCCGCTTCTTTGGCGGTATTGCCGACGATGATGCTCTCGCCGTCGAACAGGACGACCGAGGGGGTGATTCGCTCGCTCTCCTGGTTCGGCACGACGACCGGCTTGCCGTGCTCATCGACATACGCGATGGCCGAGTAGGTCGTCCCGAGGTCGATCCCATAAACTCGCTTCAGGCCGTCGCTCACGGGTGCGCTCTCCGTTGGGCATAAGTTGAGACCGGGGCCGGCTTATTGTGCCAGGCATTTCGTTCGGGCTCGGCAATTATTATACAGGGCGCGGCACAGGGAACGCGATCGGGCCTCGATCTTGGATCTACGAACGTCTCATCGGCCCGGACCGATCGGGGACGGACCCCGAGCAATCGACGCGAGGGCGAGGATCATCAAGGAGCAGAGACTGCGCGATGAAACACATCCACATCAGGCCCGGCCACTTCTGGAGCGAGTTCAAGGCGTTCGCGTTCAAGGGCAACCTGCTCAACCTCGCCGTCGCTATCGTGATCGGCAACGCCTTTGGCGCGTTGGTCGCGTCGCTTGTCAAGAACATCCTTATGCCAACTATCAGTTACGTCATGCCTAACTCGGGCACCTACCGTGAGTGGCACATCGGCAAAGTCGAGATCGGGGCCTTCCTCGGCGAGATGCTCAACTTCACGATCATCGCCATGGCGCTGTTCGTCATCGTCGTCAAACTCTTCGGCACGATGCAAAGACTGCTCTCGCCCAACGACCCAGGGTCGACCACGAAGGAGTGCCCGTTCTGCTTCTCAGTGATCTCCGAGAAGGCGATCCGGTGCCCGCAATGCACGTCCAGACTCGCCGAGGAGCGGGACGCCCACCACGACCGCGAGCCGGTTTCTTCGGATTCGGCCTAAGACGCGTGGCCGTTGAGCGTCTATGATGGAAGACCGCCGCACTCTCGACGAATTCGAGTGACCCTCTCGCGGCGGTCTCGGGGAACCGACTCGGGCGCGATTGCGTCCAACGGGCGAGCATAATCGCTCGTCTGACGCACCCGAAGGCCGGTCGCAAGGCACGCCGGATCGCCCAACGATCTGCGCGAGGGAGGACTTCCGCCATGATGTCTCGCCGCCTCACCGTCTCGACCTTAGCACTGCTCGCGCTGGCGTGTTCCGCTCAGTTCGCGAGGGCGCAGGGCCTCATGATCGACCGCCGTCCCCACGTCCCACTCGCGCGGGCCTATGAGATCCGCGACGTCTCGATCGACGCCCGCGTCCGCGAACAGGTGGCCGAAGTCCAGGTTGCCCAGACTTTCTACAACCCTAACTCCGCCACGATCGAGGCCGAATATCTCTTCCCGCTTCCCGAAGAGGGGGCGATCCAGAATTTCGTCCTTCTGGTCGACGGCAAGGAAATGCCAGGTCGGCTCCTGCCGAAAGAGGAGGCCAGGCGGATCTACGAGGAGATCGTCCGGACCAAACGCGACCCCGCCCTGCTCGAATACATGGGCCGGGGGATGTACCGCACGAGTGTCTTCCCGATCCCCCCGGGTGCCGAGCGGAAGGTCACTCTCCGCTATACCCAGCTCTGCAAACGTGAGCGCGACGTCGTCGAGTTCGCCTACCCGCTCAGCACGCAACGCTTCACCTCGAAGCCGATCCATCGGCTCTCGCTGACGATGCGGATCGAGAGCCGAGACGCGATCAAGTCGCTCTACTCGCCGATCTACGACACCGCCATCAGCCGCGCGGGGGAGCATGAGGCGAAGGTTGAGATGAACCTCCGCGAGACGATCCCGACCCAGGATTTCAAGCTGGTCTACACCCTCTCCGAAGGGGCGATCGGCGCGACCGTCTTGAGCTATCGGCCGAGCGAATCTGAAGACGGCTATTTCCTGCTCCTTGCGAGCCCGCAGGTAAAGGCCCCCGACCAGCGACCCCTGCCGAAGTCGGTCGTTTTCGTACTCGACCGGTCGGGCTCAATGGCGGGCAAGAAGATCGAGCAGGCGAAGAACGCCCTCAACTTCGTGCTCAACAACCTCCGAGATGATGACACCTTTAACATCGTCGCCTATGATGACCGCGTCGAGACTTACAAGCCCGAGCTTCAGCGCTACTCTTCGACCACCCGTGACGAGGCGACCCGGTTCGTCTCCAACATCCGCGAAGGCGGCAGCACCAACATCAACGACGCCCTCAAGTCAGCGATGGCGATGGTGCAAGATGAGTCCCGTCCCAGCTACATCATCTTCCTCACCGATGGCCTCCCCACAGCGGGCGAGACGGCCGAGTTGAAGATCGCCGAGAACGCCAAGCAGGCCAACAAGGCCCACGTCCGCCTGTTCGCCTTTGGTGTCGGGTTCGACGTGAACGCCCGCCTGCTCGACCGGCTCAGCGGCGGCAACAGCGGCACGAGCGAATACGTCCGCCCTGACGAAGATCTCGAAAAGCACGTCGGCGCGTTCTACGGCAAGATGACCCGTCCCGTCCTGTCCAGCCTCTCCGTCGAGATGGCAGGCACCGACGTCAACCGCACCTATCCCCGAGACATCCCCGACCTCTTCGAAGGCGGTCAACTCGTCTATGTCGGCCGCTATCGCCAGTCGGGCCGAACGACCGTCAAGCTCAGCGGCAAGGTCGCAGGCGAGGGGCGGTCAATCGAATTTCCCGCCGAGCTGGCCGGGTCGGGCCGGGGCACGTCGTATGACTTCGTCGAACGACTCTGGGCCATCCGCCGCGTCGGGTTCATCATCGACCAGATTGATCTCAACGGCCAGAACAAAGAACTCACTGAGGAACTCGTCAGCCTGAGCACGAAGTACGGCATCCTCACGCCCTACACGTCGTTCCTTGCCGATGAGCGGGTCAACCTTCACGCCAAGGCCGAAAATGGGATGCAGGCCGGCCGCAATCTCAAAGAACTTCGGGTCGTCGAGGGTCATTATGGCGTGGCCCAGCGCGGGGTGAAGCAAGCCTACAACCTGGCTGACAAGGCCGACTTCGCCAAGTCAAACGTTGCGGTCCATGACGCCGTCGCCGCAGCCGCCCCCGCCGGTCCCGCCTCTGGTGGACAGGTGCTTACCAGGCGATCACAGGTCGGAAACTCGCAACTTCCGGGAATGATGAGCGGAGGAATGGGCGGAGGCATGGGCGGCAGTGGCGGGATGATGGGCATGAGTAGCGCCCCAGTCTCGACCGTGGCGAACGTCCGTCAGCTCGGCAACAAGACTTTCTATCGCAAGGCTAACCGATGGGTTGACGTCGAGGTCAAGCCAGAGGACGACGCCAAGGCCAAGGTCGTCGAACAGTTCAGCGAAGAGTTCTTCAAGATCGCCCGGGGCCAGTCGGCCGAGATGAACCAGTACCTCAGCCTCCCCGAGGCGGTGACGGTCAACATCGACGGCCAGGTCTACCGGTTCGACCCGCCCAAATCCAACCCGAATTGATTGGGGCTTGGCGTCAGGGAAATCAGGGGCGTGTCGACTTCACGGTCGGCTCGCCCCTCTTGCGTTCCTCTTGATCGGATTCACGGGATCGAACGATCTCCGGCCCCGATCATGTCTCTGCTCTTTGACAATTCGACTCGATTTGAAGCCCCAGGACGGCGCACCGATAGACTGTTGCGCCGAGCGAAGCCAATCCGGTCCCCTCCCCACCCCGTGGGGGAGGGCTAGGGTGGGGGGGCATACCGCACAACCTTTCGACCGAGCGAACCCAACCGACATCGACCGATCATCGCGCCAAACGAACCCAACACCGAGAGACGGACCCCGACCGCGCCGAACGAAGCCAACGCCCTGGCCAGCCCTGATCGCGCCGAACGAACCCAAGCTCGACCGTTCCTCACGTCTTTGAGGCGAGACCTAGTCAGTCAGCCGTCGAGAAGCGGAGGGCCATTTGACCGAACGAAGCCATTCTCGACCTACGTCGTGTCGGACTGACTCGTGGGGGGGACTGAGCCCACTCGACGAGACCTCGGCGGGCGTTGTACCATGTGCGACCGAAGGAGCGACGGTCCGCCAGGAGGGTTTCGGCCGAGGATCGGATCAACCCCGAGGTACGACTCCCTTGCCCTCCGCGACCACGTCCGGTCAGATACCGTCGCCACTTAGCGACGCGTCTCGGGTACCCAAGTACCTCATCACGATCGACACCGAAGGCGACGACCAGTGGTCACGCCCCAAGACGATCACTACGCGCAACTCCGCCTTCTTGCCAAGATTCCAGGCGGTCTGTGAGAAGAACGGGCTCAAACCGACCTATCTCACAAATTACGAGATGGCGCTCTGCCCCGTCTTCCGCGAGTTCGCCCGAGACGTTCTGGCGCGAGACGCGGGCGAAGTCGGCATGCACCTCCACGCATGGAACAGCCCGCCCCTCACGTCAAGGACTGTCGACGACTTCCAACATCACCCCTATCTCATGGAATATTCCGAGTCGATGATCCGTGAGAAGGTCGCGGTGATGACAAACTTGCTTGAAGACACCTTCGGGCGGCCAGTCGTGAGCCATCGCGCGGGTCGATGGGGATTCGACGCCGTCTATGCTCGCGCCCTGATCGACCGGGGCTATCTCGTCGACTGCTCGGTCACGCCGCGCGTCTCCTGGAAATCGTCCCGAGGCGCACCCGACGGCTCAGGCGGTCCTGACTTCCGGTCCTTCCCCGACAGCGCGTATTTCCTCGATCCTGCCGACATCAGCCGGCCCGGCGGCTCGCCGTTGCTTGAAGTGCCGATGACTATCGTCGGGCCGCTCGACCCGGTCGGGCGGGGGCTGCATCGGATGGTGTCGGGCGCGCCGAAGGTCTTCCGGGCTCCGGTCAATCGGCTCTATCCACCGGTCAACTGGCTCAGGCCGAATGGGTCGAACCTCAAGTCGATGCTGGACATCCAGCGGCACGCGATCGACTCCGGGGCCGACTACGCCGAATTCATGCTCCACTCCTCCGAATTCATGCCGGGCGGTAGCCCCAAATTCCCCGGAGATCGCGAGATCGAATCCCTCTATGACAACCTCGAACAGCTCTTCGAGGCTGCAGGTCGGTCGTTCCAGGGCGAGACCTTGAAGGAATACCATCAGACTCATTCAGACGCTTATGCGATCAAGACACAGTATCAATAATAAGTAAACATTGTAACATCAGCACTTAATTGATATTTGGAGGGTGAGAGGACATGGGACTGAACCCGAACAAGGCGGAGGTCGGCTGGCTGCCGGTCGTGGTGGGTGGTGCGTTCTATACGGGGCTGGGACTGATGCGCAACCTGACGCGGCGGGGCGTCACCACCTGCTGCATCGATAACAATGACAACCAGCCCGCCTTTCGCTCGATCTACGGGTCGGCCCATAGATGTCCGAACCCTGATCACAGGCCTGAGGAATGGCTGGAGTTCATGATCGGGCTGTCGCGCAAGCTTGGACAGAAGCCCGTATTCATCCCCACCGCTGATCGCTTTGTGTCCGCGACCGCGAAGTATGCCGACGAGCTCCAGGAGCATTACGTCTTCCACCGCAAGACGATCGATCTCCAGGCCCTCCTCGCGACAAAGCAGAGGCAATACGAGCTGGCCGACGCGCATGGAATGCCGATACCTCGAACGTGCTATGTCCAGTCAGAGGCGGAGGTTGACGCATTCGCGGCGGTCGCGCAATTCCCCTGCCTTCTCAAGCCGCTTCAGGGGGCTGAATGGCAGCCGCTGGCAGTCGGCCACCCCTTTCGCAACCGGAAGCTGACCACGGCGGCCACCCCCGCAGATCTCGCTGCCGCCTATAAGATGGCCGCCGAGATTAACCCCAGGGTCGTGGTTCAGGAAGTCATCGAGGGGCTGGACACGGTGAAGTCGGTTTATCTGTCCTGCTATGGCCGCGACGGGAGCCGGATTGCGTCGTGCGTGGTCCGAGAGCTGCGGACCAATCCCATCAACTATGGCTCGGCGAGCGTCGTTGAGCCGATAGACGACCCGGAGATCGACTCTCTGTGTGACCGGTTCTTGCGGAGCATCGGCTATGTCGGCCTCTGTGAGATCGAAGTCAAGCGCGACACCCGCGACGGTCGGGTCAAAATGATCGAGAC
Organism: Isosphaeraceae bacterium; assembly: GCA_025356435.1. Lineage (GTDB taxonomy): Bacteria > Planctomycetota > Planctomycetia > Isosphaerales > Isosphaeraceae > CAMFLR01. The sequence goes on from JANXSY010000173.1 coordinate 32,247, forward strand.
CAATCCCCGCTATACGGGAACCTCCGACGCCGCGCCCTACGCGGGGGTCGACCTGGGGTGGGTCCACTACCTCGACGTGATCGGCCGAGAGGTATCCCCCGTCTCGTGGGACGGCCGGGACTACCGGCATATCGCCCTGCATCGTGACTTCTCGTCGATCGGAATGTACCGCCGCGAGGGCTTGGAGACCTGGCGGTCGATCCTGCGATCGTACCGTCGCCCGAGGGCCTTCTACGATTTTGATCCCCGCGACTGGCGGGTCGCCACGCAGACCGTTTTCGACCTCTCGCGGATGGTTGTCGGGTCGGTCGTACGCAAGGTCTTCCCGAAGCGTCGTCCGGGCCCGTGATGGAGCGACTTCGAGGCCAAAGCAGCTGGGCTCGCCAATGGGTGAGCGAGGGTCGGTTGGCACGGCGGTTGAGGATCGCTAAGATAAAGCGTTCTTGAGGCGAAGCGGGTCGGCAAACGGATCTCGGCGTTCGAGGTCGTCCCGCCAGACCAAAGGGAGATGTTCGTATCGTGGACGAGCAGCAACTGGGTGCGGATAGAGGCGGGAGCGGGCCGGCAAGCCTGGCGCTCGCGATGACGGCCCTGCTGGCCGCGGCGATCGGTTGGTCGTTTCGGTCGAGCTTCGCTGTCCTTATAGACCGCTGGACGCGCGACGATAATTACACTTATGGTTGGCTGATCATCCCGATCGCCGTGGCCATCCTCTGGCAACGTCGCGATCGGCTGGCCGGCTTGAACGTCCGGCCATCGTGGTTCAATTTCATTCCGCTGGCAGTGCTCTTCGCGAGCCGTTACTGGCTCTATGAGCGCAACGACCAGTGGCTCGAAGCGGCGATGATCCCGGTCGTTGTCGCTGCGACGGTGTTCGCCATGGGCGGTTGGAGGCTCATCAAGTGGACGTTGCCAGCGGTGATCTATCTGTTCTTCATGATCCCACTGCCGCCCCGGTTCAATGATCTCCTCGCCGCGCCCCTCCAGACGCTCGCCACGATCGGCTCGGTCTCGGTCTTGCAAGCGATCGGGCAGCCGGTGCTCGCTGAGGGGAACGTGATCTGGATCGGCTCGCAGCGACTTGAGGTGGCCGAAGCCTGCCGGGGACTGTCGATGCTCCTGGCCTTCGTCTCCCTGATTACGGCGATGGTCATCTTCGTCAAGCGGCCGATCTGGGAGCGGATCGTTCTGCTGGCGAGTACCATCCCGATTGCGCTCATTTCCAACATCATCAGGATCGCTGTTACGGCCGTCCTTTACAGGTATTTCGACAGGCCTGTGAAGAGCATCCACGACTGGGCGGGGCTGGCGATGATGGTACTGGCACTTGGTTTCGTCGCGATCGAGCTCAAGGTCATGGAGTGGCTGGTAGTCGAAGATCGCTCGTCCGAGACGCCGACCCTTCTGCGGGCGTCGTACGGGCCAGATTCGGGTCATCAGGGGCCGGGCCGCTCATGAAGATTGCCTACCTCAACCCAGTCGGGTCGATCGGCGGGGCCGAGATGTGCCTGCTCGACGTGCTCTCGTCGCTCCGATCGGCCCGCCCCGAGGCGAGGCCGTTCGTCCTGCTCGGCGATGACGGACCACTTCGGGGCGAAGTCGAGGCGTTAGGCATCCCTTGCGACGTCGTGCCGTTCCCTGTCGGGGTCGCCCAGCTCGGTGACGCCGGCGCGACTGGCCTGGCCAGAAAACTGACCCTGGCCCTGCGAGGTCTTGCCTCCGCGTCGGCCACTTTGGGCTATGCCCGTCGCCTGGCTCGTCGGCTTCGTTCGGAACGGCCAGACCTGGTGCAGACCAACGGCATGAAGATGCACCTGCTCGGCACATGGGCCGCACCCCGGGGCGTCCCGGTCGTGTGGCACCTCCACGACTATCTCGGTTCGAGAGCCGTGATGGCACGTTTGCTCCGCCTGGCGTCGCGGCGGGGCGTTGAGGCCGTCGCGGTCTCGGAGTCAGTCGCCGCCGACGCGCGGGCCACCCTCGGTCGAGGCGTCCCAGTCCACGCGATCTACAACCGGGTCGACGTCGATCGGTTCTGCCCCGGCCCAGGCAACGGCCCCGCGCTCGACCGCGCGGCTGGTCTCGAAGAGGCGGCGATTGGGACGGTCCGCGTGGGTCTGGTCTCGACCTTCGCGACCTGGAAAGGCCACGACGTGTTCCTCCAGGCGGCTGCAGGAGTCACGGCCGGCTGCCCAGTGCGTTTCTACGTCGTCGGCGGGCCGATCTACCGCTCGGCAGGGTCGCAGGTGTCGATGGATGACCTCAAGGCCCGCGCGTGGCAGCTTGGACTGACGGGCCGCATCGGTTTCACCGGCCATCAGACTGATCCGGCGCAAGTCTTGCAGTCACTTGACGTCGTGGTCCACGCCAGCACCCGTCCCGAGCCGTTCGGAAGGGTGATTGTGGAAGGGATGGCTTGCGGCCGTCCTGTCGTGGCGATGGTTGAGGGGGGAGCTGGCGAGCTGTTCCGTGACGGGATAGACGCCCTCGGCTGCCCTCCCCGCGATTCCCGCTCTCTGTCCGCAGTGTTCACCCGCCTTATCAACGATCCCGACCTTCGCTCACGTCTCGGTCTTGCCGCGCGGCAGGCCGTCCTCTCCCGATTCGACCGGGCGAGGCTCGCCGACGACTGGGCCCCGATCTACGATCGAGCCGTGCCCACGACCTCGGCGATGACCCTGATGGCCACGCACACCTCGTGACTGATCGCCTTCCAACCCCCTGACTGACGTCCCGAGGATTTCGACATGCGGAAGTGGATCATTACCGGAGGAGCGGGATTCATCGGTTGCCACGCGGCTTCACGCTTCCTCAAGGCCGGCGACCGTGTTGTGGTCGTCGACAACCTGTGCCGTCGAGGGGCTGACTCGAACCTGGACTGGCTCCGTGACCAAGGGCTGACCGACTTTATCAAGGCGGATATCCGTGACAAGGAGGCGATGCGTTCGATCGTCGCCGAACACGCCGACGCCGACGCTGTGCTCCACCTCGCCGCCCAGGTCGCCGTGACAACGAGCGTCTCTGACCCGCGTTCTGACTTCGACGTCAATGCCCTCGGCACGTTCAACGTCCTCGAAGCTGTGCGGCTCGCGGGTGGCAAGCCGGCTGTGATCTATAGCTCTACGAACAAGGTCTACGGCAATCTTGAACATGTCCGCGTTGTCGAGCGCGACGGACGATACGCCTACGAGAATCTTGCCGACGGGGTCAACGAATCCGAGCCGCTTGACTTCCACAGCCCCTATGGCTGCTCGAAGGGCGCGGGAGATCAGTACGTCCGGGATTATGCCCGGATCTACGGCCTGAAGACCGTCGTCTTTCGCCAGTCGTGCATCTACGGCACCCGTCAGTTTGGCATTGAAGACCAGGGGTGGATTGCCTGGTTCTGCCTGGCAACGAACCGGGCTCAGCCATTCACAATCTTCGGCGATGGCAAGCAGATCCGCGATACCCTCTGGGTGGGCGACCTGATTGACGCCTACACTGCCGCGATCGACCGGATCGACGAAGTGAAGGGTGAGATCTTCAACGTCGGCGGCGGCCCGACGAACACGCTTAGCCTGCTCGAATTAGTCGCGATCCTGGAAGCCCACTTCGGCCGCAAGCTCGACCCGCCGTTCGCCGACTGGCGGCCCGGAGACCAGCGCGTCTTTGTGGCCGACGTAGGCAAAGCCGGTCGTTTGCTCGGTTGGCGTCCGAAGGTCTCGACGGCTGAAGGCGTTGCGAAACTGCTTGAATGGATCGGTCAGAACAAGCATCTGTTCACGGTTTGATCAGAGTCCCGAGTCCCGATCATGAGGCCCCATGCCGTCGCTTCGCGTCTGCCACCTGGGCAAATATTACCCACCGGCCCCCGGCGGGATCGAGACTCATGTGCGCACGCTCGCCCTGGCTCAAGCCGAGCTGGGGGCGAGCGTCAAGGTGTTCTGCGTCAATCACGAGCCAGGCCCGACGACGATCGAACACGACGGGCCTGTCGAGATCACTCGGTTCTCACGCAAGGCCGAACTGGCCAAGATCGACATTTGCCCCGACCTGGTCGACTTTCTTCGTCGCGTGGAGGTCGACATCCTGCACATGCAGGTGCCCAACCCGACGATGATCCTGGCCGCGCTGGTCGCGAGGCCGAAGATCCCGATGGTCGTGACGTATCACAGTGACGTGATCCGTCAGAAGCTCCGTGCTGCACTGTTCCGGCCGATCGAACGCCTCGCCTATCGGAACGTCCGAGCCATTCTTTCGACGAGTCCAGACTATCCGGACGGCTCCCCGTTCCTCCGGGCCTATCCCGAGCGGATCACGCTTCTGCCGCACGGGATCGACCTCCGTCCCTATCTTGAACCCTCCGCCCAACATCGTGTCGAGGCTGACCGTATCCGGGCGACGTATCACGGACCGATCTGGCTCGGCTGCGGGCGTCAGGTCTACTACAAGGGGTTCCTCAACGCGATCCGGGCGCTCACCCGAGTAGCGGGCACACTCCTTTTGATCGGCAATGGCCCTGAGCAAGCGTCGCTGAAAGCTGAGGCTGAGGCGTTGGGTCTGTCGGGGCGAGTCGTGTTCCTCGGCAACCTGCCGCACTACCTCGACCTGATCCCCTATTACCTCGCGGCGGATGCCTTCTGGTTCCCTTCGAATGCCCGGAGCGAGGCGTTCGGCCTGGTGCAAGTCGAGGCGATGGCATGCGGATGCCCGGTCATTAACGCGGCGATACCTTACAGCGGCGTGACGTGGGTTAGTCCCCACGAGGAGACCGGTCTGACTGTGGCGGTCGACGATCCGGTTGCCCTGGCCGACGCAGCAAACCGTCTCCTCACCGAACCGGGACTACGCGACCGATTGGGGGCTGCGGCTCGACAGCGGGCGATCCGTGAGTTCGACCATCGCGTGATGGCGAGTCGTAGCCTGGCGATCTACGAGCGGGTTCTCGCCGAGCATCCGCCCCGCCGTGTGCCGGCCGCTCTGGCCGACCCTGCTGTCGCGATTTCGACCCGGACCACCCCGCTGGCCTGATCCCGCGAATTGGAGGACTTTCAGAGCGATGGCGTTGACCCTGCGGAAAGTCGGTCAAGGAGTCCGTCTCCTGCTCGACACCGGTACCTGGCGCGACGCCTGGTCCGAGGCGCGACGCGTCCGGCCCCCAACAACCCTACCGCCCCAGGTCCGGGTCGTCGAGGATGATCCCGAGGCCGGTCTTCGCCTCGTCGAGGTAGCCGGCGACCGATACTGGGTGCCGTCGTCGATGGATTGGTCGGCGTTCGGCATGCTCTACCCGGAGGTGTATGACGCCAGCCATCCGCACTATTACGAGTTCGGCCCGTGTCGTGTCAGACCCGGAGACGTCGTCATTGATGCCGGGGCCTCCGAGGGTCTGTTTACCCGCTTCGCCCTTGCCCGTGGGGCTCGCGTGATCGCGGTCGAGCCTTATCGGCCGATGGCTGAAGCCCTACGCCGGACGTTCGGCTCCGAGATCGCCGCGGGCACGGTCCGCGTCGAGCAGGTCGCGCTCTCCGACCGGGCGGGCCAGGTCCGCCTGGCTCTGCTGAACCCGGACCAGCCCTGGGGTGCGATGGTCTCCAATGACGACTCGGGAGGCGATCTCGTCCCGCAGACGACCGTCGACGCCCTCGTCGAGGCTTCAGGGTGGGGCCGGTGCGACTTCCTCAAGATGGACGTCGAAGGTGTTGAGCGACTCGCCGTCGCCGGGGCGGCCAAGACGCTCCAACGAGATCATCCTAGACTGTCAATTGCCGTCTACCACCACGCGACCGGCTATGTCGATATCCGCAACGACCTCCACGCCGTTGGCCTGGGGTACACCGTTCGCGGTAAGGGGCTGACTCGCCGTAAGGTCATCTTCATCCCCACCATCCTCCATGCCTGGCCAACGGGCCTGGACGTTTGAGGCGAACCGAGGGTCTATCGGACATGCGTGTGCTCGTTACCGGCTCCAACGGACTGATCGGCTCTGAGGCCGTCGCCTATTTCGATGGCTTGGGGGCCGACGTCGTTGGTGTCGACAACAACATGCGCGCCGTCTTCTTCGGCAAGGACGGTGATACGCGCTGGAATCAGCGTCGCCTTGAGTCTGAGTTCAGTCGATTCACCCATCGGGAACTTGATATACGCGACCGCGAGGCCGTCCTCCGCACGATCGCCGATGAGGCCCCCGACCTTATCGTTCACTGTGCGGCCCAGCCGTCGCACGACCTGGCCGCGAAGATGCCGTTCGAAGACTTCGACGTCAATGCCCTCGGCACGATGAACCTCCTCGAAGCCATGCGCCGTCATCGGCCCGACTCGGTCTTCGTTCTGACGAGCACGAACAAGGTCTATGGCGACGCCCCTAACGAACTACCGCTCAAGGAGCTGGACACCCGCTGGGAATATGCCGACGAGGCCCACTATCACGGCATCGACGAGACTTGCCGGATCGACCAGACCCTCCACTCCCTCTTCGGTGCCTCGAAGGTGGCGGCCGATGTGATGGCCCAGGAATATGGCCGCTATTTCGGGCTGAAAATCGGGGTCTTCCGGGGCGGATGCCTTACCGGCCCACAGCACAGTGGAGTCGAGTTGCACGGGTTCCTTTCTTATCTGGTCAAGGCCGCCATCACCGGGACGACATATCGGATTTACGGCTACAAGGGGAAGCAGGTCCGCGACAACATCCACTGCCGGGATGTGCTCCGCGCCATCCACCGGTTCTACGAGGCCCCTCGGCCGGGCGAGGTCTATAACCTTGGCGGAGGGCGGGCCAATAGCTGCTCGCTCCTGGAAGCGGCGGCCCTGGTCGAGGAACTGGGGGGCGGCCGGCTCAAGACGGAATACGTCGATGAGAATCGGCGAGGCGACCACATCTGCTATATCTCCGACTTGCGCAAGCTCAAGGCCCACTATCCCGGGTGGGACGTCGAGATCTCGCTCCGTGAGATCGTCCGCCAGATCATTGCATCGTGGGCGACGAGACGCCCCGAGGTGGCGACTGAGGCCACGTCACGATGACACGCGCGGGACTGGCGAATTACACCCCTGATCGACCCCTGATCCTCCTGACCGACTACCCGCCTGATACTGCGGGCGGAGGCGCGGTGATCCTCCGCAGTCTGCTCGGCCCTGAGGAGCGATCGAGCCTCGTCTGGATCAGCCCGACTCCTCCTGCCAACCCTTCAACCGCCGGCCCGAACGTCGTCACGCTTCGATCGGGATCGGCGGGGCGAGGTCCGCGTTCGCTCGGTCGGGACAGTACGATTCATGCCGCGGCGCTGTCCCGCGAGGTGCTCGCAGAAGCCCAATCCCGGCGAGCGCAGGCGGTCTGGTCCGTAATGCATGGCGCGGCGGTAGCAATCGTAGCCCGCTGCCTCCGCGCGGGCCCGCTGCCGTTTCACCTCACGGTGCATGACGACCCCGCCTTCGCGAACGCCCTGCGGTCGAAGCGGTATCTCGCACTCGTCCCCTGGATCGAGCGAGACTTCGCCTTTGCGATGAAGGGGGCGACGTCGATCGACGTCATCGGCCAGGGGATGGCTGACCGCTACCGACGGCGATATGGCGTTGATTCGGTCGTCATTCATCGTGCCCTGAAGGCTCCGATCTCACCCTCCCCGAGCTACGATAGGGGTCGGTGCGGCCTTCGAGTCGGCGTGCTCGGGAGCACGTATTCCTATGACCAACTGCCGTTACTAGCTCGCGCTGTCGAAATCGCGGCGGGCCGACTCGGGGTTCCCGGGCGTTTGTTAATAATGGGCCAGAGCTACGGAGACCGGCTCAAATCTGAATCGGGAGATCGGTTAGACGTTGAGGTGACGGGCCACATCTCCGAGGACGATGCCGTTCCCCTCCTACGTGACTGCTTCACACTGTACCTCAACTATCCGTTCGGTCGGCGTGACGCCGTGCTCCGGCAGACGTCATTCCCGACCAAGTTGAGCACCTACATCCAGGCGGCGCGTCCGCTCTTGCTCCACGTCCCGGCGGATAGCTCGGTGATCCCACTGGTCAATCGTGATGGATTTGCCACCGCCTGGGCCGACCTTGATCCCGAGCACGGGGCCGACGCCCTTGTTGCCACCTGGAGTCAGCCTCAGAACCACGAAAGTCGCCACGTCGAGGCCGAGGAGGTTCGCCTGATGTATTACCATCCGGATCGCAACCGCCAGACGCTGTTCGATGCCCTGAATGGCCTGGTGCCCGCGCCAATCGGGGTCGGGGTGGCGTCATGAAACGCATCGCCGAACTGGATGCGATTCGAGGGATCGCGGCGCTGGCCATCATGGTGAATCACCTCCCGTTCTCCAACCGGCTCACCCACCTGGGTGCCTACGGGGTTGATCTGTTCTTCGTCTTCTCGGGATACCTGATCACGACGATTATCCTCAAGAACTCAGGCTCGCCTGGGTTCATGACCTCGTTCTATGCCCGGCGATCGTTGCGGATCTGGCCCATTTATTACCTGGCGCTCGTCGTCGTTATGGCGATCAATCCGCTGCTTCACCCGCCATTCTCGCTCCGAGCGTGGCCCTATTACGCGACCTATACACAGGGCATCCAAGAGTATTGGTTCGGCCAGGTTCCGGCGTTCAGCCCGCTGCTCGACCACACATGGACCCTGGCCCTCGAAGAGCAATACTATCTGGTCTGGCCGGCCCTAGTGGTGCTTCTAGGCGGGCGCAGCGTGGCCCCGCTGGCTATCGTGCTGATCCTGGTTGCGATCACGGCCCGATCGTTCGGATTCTCGAACCGAATCTTGCTCGGTCGGTGCGACGGCTTCGCACTGGGAGGGCTGCTGGCAGTCGTCCTGCTTAACGTAGAAGCGGCCAGGGCACGACCGAAGGGCTATCTGCTCGGGTTCGGCCTGATCGCGTTGGTTGCCCTGGGGTATCCGGCCTGGGGTGGTCCAATGACCCGACTAGCCAGGTTGGTTTGGCCCTCGCTCGACGCCGTCGCGGTGGCCGGGTCACTGCGCCTGTCGGCAGTGACGACCGTCTTTTTCAGTGTGGTGGGCGTCATCCTGCTCCTTGCAGGTCGGCCGATGCTCGTCGGGCTGCGTGACCGCAGGCTCGTCTTCCTCGGTCAGATCAGCTATGGAATTTATCTCTATCACTATCCCGTCTATTATCTCATCGACACGATGACCGGCCATGGGACGGCATGGTGGGCGGTCGCATTGAAGATCGTGACGAGCGTCGCCGTCGCGTCGCTGTCGTGGAGATGGATCGAATCGCCGATCCTGGGGCTGAAATCCCGATTCTCCTATCGGCGCGATCAGGGAGGGCCTAATGGCGTGACAAAGTCGGTCACGGGGCCGAGTTCGTCATGAGCAAAGGCTTTGGCTCGTGGCAGATCCTCACCGGGGAATATCCGCCTCAGATGGGCGGCGTCGCCGACTACAGTCGCCAGGTCGCCGGCGGGCTCGCGATTGCGGGGGCCGACGTGCATGTCTGGGCACCGCAGATTGGCCCAGGGCAGTCCGACGAGTTCATCCCGGGCGTCACCGTCCACCGCGAGGCAGGGAGCTGGTCGCATGCCGATCTCGATCGAATCGGATCGACGATCGACCGGTTCGATACTCCTCGCCGGATCTTGCTCCAATATGCCCCAAATGCCTTCAGCCGTCGTGGGCTGAACTTCGGCCTCGCACGCTGGTTGGCGGAGCGTCGGATGCGGGGCGACTCGGTCCGTGTGATGTTCCATGAAGTGACCTACATCACAAAGCCTGGCGACCGAATCGCACGCCGAGTTTTAGCGTTTGCGCAGCGGCGGCTCGCGGCCCGTCTCCTTCGCGCGGCCGATTTCGTCGATGTCGCGATTCCTTACTGGAACCGCATGCTCCGCCCACTCGACTGCTTCAAAACACGCACTTATACATGGCTTCCGGTCATGAGCAACGTGCCCGTAGTCGCCGACTCTGGAGGCGTCGCGGAGGTCCGTCGGACGATGGCCTCTGGGGGCGTGTCGACCACGATCGGTAGCTTCGGGACCTTCGCGAGTGACGTTGCCGCCCTACTCGCCGAGGCGATGATCCCGATTCTGAGTGGCCACCCTGAGCGCAAGGCCATCCTGATCGGCCGCGGGAGCGACCGCATTGCCAGTGAATGGGCGCGTGCCCATCCCGAACTCGCTGGGCGGATCATGGCGACCGGGGCTTGCTCCCTTGAGGAGATCTCCAGGCATTTGCAGGCATGCGACCTGCTCATCCAGCCATACCCCGGGGGTGCCTGCTCGAAGCGGGGGAGCCTGATGGCCGGGATTTCTCACGGCTTGCCGATCGTGACCAATTCGGGCGAGGTCATGGAACCAAGCTGGACCGCGTCCGGGGCGATCGCCGTCGCGCCCGATGGCGACTCGGCGGCAATGGTGAGGCTGGCCGAGGAACTCCTGGCCGACCCGGTGTCGCGGGCCCGACTCGGTGCATCAGGCCTCGCCCTCTACGAAGATCGCTTTGCCCTTCGACGTACGATCGACGTTTTGATCGATCAGGATAAAACGCCGACTCCGGCAGAGGTCCCCTGCGTATGAAACGACCGACCCTGATTGTCAGCGGTGACTTCGTGAAGACCGGTGGCATGGACCGCGCGAATTATGCCCTGGCCGACTACCTTTCGCGGCGGGGGGAAGAAGTCCATCTCGTCGCCTATCGCGCCGGGGCCGAACTCCTTGCCCGTACGAACCTCACGCTCCACGCTGTTCCCAAGCCGTTGAACTCCTATTCGCTCGCCCGGCCTCTGCTCGACCGCTACGGCCGCGACTGGGCCGCCCGGCTCATGTCCCGGAGTGCTCGGGTGATCGTCAACGGTGGAAATTGCCGATGGGGTGACGTGAACTGGGTGCATCATATCAACATCCTCGACACGCCGAATCCCGGGGGCACGACGTCCCGCCGGGTCAAGACCCGCTTTGATTACCGCACGCACGTCGCGGCTGAACGTGCCGCGCTGGGTATGGCGCAGATGTTGATTACAACGTGCGAGAAGAATCGAAACGACCTGATCTCGACGTTCGGGATATCCGGCGAGCGGATTGCGGTCGTTAACTATGGGACCGATCCCGACGTCTTCCGTCCCGCAACGCCCGACGAACGGGCCGAGTCGAGGTCGAAGCTTGGGTGGCCAGCGGACCGTCCAGTTTATCTTTTTGTCGGGGCCTTAGGCGACCGCCGCAAGGGGTTCGATACCCTATTTGCCGCCTGGTCGATGCTCTGCGCAAGGCCAGACTGGGATGCCGACCTCCTCGTCGTGGGGGACGGGGCAGAGCGGGCGATCTGGGAGGCGAAGGCGGCCGGTGCCGGCCTCGCAGAGCGAATCCGGTTCCTCGGGTTCCGCCGCGACGTGCCTGACTTATTCCGGGCTTGCGATGCGCATGTCCTACCGTCACGCTATGAGGGATACTCGCTCGTGACCCAGGAGGCGCTCTGCTGCGGCGTGCCGGCCTTCGTGACCCGAACGGCCGGGATCGCCGAGCGATTTGAAGGGGAATTGGCTGATGCTCTGCTAATTCCCGATCCTGACGACGCGCCGGGCCTCGCCGATCGGCTCCTGGTCTGGCGCAACCGAGCCGATTCCGCCCGTCCCGTGTTGCAGGCTTTCTCCGCCCGGCTTCGATCGTTCACCTGGGACCACATGGCCGAACGGATCGCGGCAATTGTCGCTTGAGCGTCTGTCCCGACCGCACCGCAATGCACCGAGATTGAGCCCGAAGGTCGAGGCCACGATGTCTAATCTCCAACCTGCTCGCCGAGCTGCCAACCGGCCCATCTCCCCAATCCGTCTCCCTTGGGGCTGGCTCGAGTGGTTCATCATCGCGCAGACATTTATACCGGCCTTGCTGTTCATGCCAGGGATCTCGGTGGTCCGGCCCGTGATTCGTATCTTGTCTTTCTCGGTGGCGTTGCTCGCGTGGGTGGCGATCATCCAGTCGGGCCGGAGCCGCCCCGGGGCTGCGAGTTTTCCGTCCTCATTCTGGCTCAAGCTCATCGTTGGCTGGCTACTCCTCTTAATCCTTCACTGGAACACCAACTCGTTAATTGCAGGCTTCGCACACGCCTTGCTGTACATCGCGATCCTTTCACCCGCCTTCTGGGCCCCGAGCGCTCTTGTGTCGCAGCGGCAGGTCGGGCGCCTGATGATGATCCTCCTGGTCTGTAACGGCCTGAGCGCCCTGGTCGGGCTGGGTCAGGTCTTCCGCCCGGGGATTTTCAACCCGCCCGTGATTCAGGGCATGCAGGATGAGAACTCATTGGCGGGTCAAGCCCTGGCCTATCGGGACGAGCACGGGAATAGGATCATCCGTCCCTGTGGCCTGACCGATCAAGTTGGCGCGGCTAGCGCCGCTGGGGCAACCGCTGCATTAATCGGCCTCGCCTATTCGCTGCGTCCCATCTCTCTCATCAAGAGGTTGGCGTGTCTCGTCTTGGCGTTCGGTGGCGTGGCGGTGATCTACTACTCGCAGGTGCGGATGATTTTGATGATGCTGATCATCTGCCTGCTTGTGCTTGTGGTGATATTCGTCATACAAAAGAGTTATGGATATGCGGCCACTCTCAGCGGACTCGGCACGGCGATGATCGCCGGTGCCCTCTCGTGGGTTGCGGCCACCTCGGGCTGGATCGTCGTCGAACGGTTCATCGGGCTCTTCACGACGAACTTAGCGGAGAAATACCAGTCGTCACGCGGCGGATTCATCCAAAACACGTTTGACACGCTCATCTGGGAATATCCACTTGGGGCGGGGCTCGGCTGGTGGGGGACGATCTACGGCGTCTTCGGCGACAAGACGGTTCCGACGAAGGTCTGGGTCGAGGTAATGTGGCCGGCGTGGGTGATGGACGGCGGCGTGCCGCTGATGATTCTGTACGTCACGGCGATTGTCTTCGCGATGGCGGACACCTTGCGGATCGCCATCCGCTCACGCGACCGCGAACTGGGTTTCTGGGCGGCGGTTGTCTTCGCGTCCAACCTCAGCGTCCTTGCGACCTGCTTTAGTTATGTCACGTTTGTCACGATGATCGGGCTCCAATTCTGGCTGCTGGCCGCCATTATTCATGCCGCTGACGTCCGGGTCCGCACTGCCGCGGCCTCTCAGGCCAGGCCGAAAGCCATCGCCCCGCCATTGCCGTCTCTTCCCCCCGCCAACGCCTGAGCCGCCCCAATGCGAATCGGTTACAACTCCCGGCTCCTGGCCACCGCCGATCTCCGCGGCTGGAATCGGTACGCGATCAACCTGATCGAGTCCCTCATTCCCCTTGGCGTCGAGCCTATCCTCTACGCCGATCAACCGGTCCACGCCGACCATCTGGCACGCCTCTCCGTCGCTGAGGTCCGGGTCTCGCCTCGCATGGGTTACGACCGATGGGAACAGATCTGGCTCCCTAGCCAGGCTAGGCGAGACAAGGTCAAGCTCCTGCATTCGCCGTTCAACTTCGGCCTCCCCTGGTCGTCCCATTGCCCGCGAGTGCTGACGCTTCATGACGCGATCGACCATGTCTATCCGCAGACTCCGGCCGGAGGTCTTCCAAGATCGGGCACAATCCGCGACCGTCTGCGGCATTGGGTCGCCCGGACCCGCGCAGACCGGATCATCACCGTAAGCGCCCACGCTCGGAGCGACATCGTCCGCCATCTCGGGGTGTCCGCCGAGAAGGTCGTCGTCATCCCCGAGGCGGCCGACCCTCGCTTCCACCGTCCAATCGACAACAGCGTACGTAACGAGGTCGTGGGGCGTCATGGCTTGAGTCGACCTTATGTGTTCTACGTGGGTGGATGGGAACAACGGAAGAACATCCCGTTTCTCGTCAAGGCATTCGCCGAAGCCGCGCTCGACGGGGTTGACCTGGCCCTCGCGGGTGGCAAAGACGATCAACGGGACGAGTTAACGAATCTCGCTCGCTCGTTCGGCGTGGCCGACCAACTACGGCTGATCGGCTACGTCCCCGACGCCGACCTCCCCGCTCTCTACGCCGGTGCGCTCGCATTCGTCTATCCGAGCGAATACGAAGGCTTTGGCCTTCAGCTTTGCGAGGCGATGGCGATTGGTCGGCCCGTGCTGGCGTCCCGCGCGACGTCGCTCCCCGAAGTTCTCGGCGAGGGCGGTGATACCTTCCCGATCGACGAGACAGGCCCCCTTGCCACGCAACTCAGCCGTTTGGCCAATGACCCGTCGTATGGCGACGACCTCGCCCGCCGCGCTCGCTCACGATCGGCCTCATTTTCCTGGGAACTGACGGCCCGGGCCACGCTGGCCGTCTACCGCGAACTGGGGGCCTCATGACCCCTCCCATCGTCGAATGGTCGGACCCCTCGTCTGGGCTGCCAATCCGGCTTCTGGCGGCCCTCCGTGAAGACCTCCGGGCCCACGTCCCCTCCACGGAGCAGGGGGGAGGATGGCTCCACTGTTCTCTCCGCACCCTCAAGACCGTTGCGACGTCGTCGGGCCTTCACCTGTCTTGGAACTATCGCCTCTCGCATACGATCCGGGGGCGATGGGGACTGCTCGGGCGTCCGCTTGCCCTGGGCCTTTTCTGGTGGGGCCGCCATTTTTACGGCTGCTCGATCGCTCCGACGGCTCGGCTCCACGGTGGGCTGATACTGCCCCACCCCCAGGGGATCGTCGTCGGCCCGGGTGTTGAGGTCGGGCCAAGGGCCTGGATCTTCCAGAACGTTACACTAGGAGGGGCACCGGACAAGGCGGGGTCACCGACGATCGGGGCCGACGCCAGGATCTACGCGGGGGCGGTCCTCTCCGGCCCGATCGCCCTGGGCGACAACGTCGTCATCGGGGCCAACGCCGTCGTCCATCGCAACGTTCCCTCGCGGTCGGTGGTCCGGTCGGCCAGGGTCGACGTCGTCGCGCTGCCGGGCTGCTCCCTCGTCGAATCACTTGACGGTCTCGATGTCCCATGATGACCCACCGCGCCGGATGGCTGAGCTTGTTCGGGTTCGCCATCGCCTATTCTTGCCTATTCGCCTGGTTCTATCCGCCCCTCTCGGCGATCGAGGATGAGGTCGGGTTCGTCAACCAGGCCCTCGTATGGTCGCGCGGTGCGATCTCGTCGGAGGGGGCGGGGTTCGCCGAAGTGACCGATTTCGGGCTGCCGGACTCGCGGCCGCACCTTATGGACTTCGTTCCGGTTGGCCCGCGACACCTCCCCGGCCGGCATCCCGGGCGATCGTTGATCCTGCTCCCGTTCCTCATGTCGGGCGGGGTCCATGCGGGCTTCGTTTCGGGGCTACTCATTCACCTGGCAACGACGCTCGTCGCTGCGCTGCTGCTTGCCCGGATCGGGCATTCCCCCTTCGGTGCGGTCCTCGTCCTCTTCCATCCGACGCTCGCCCTCTACAGTCGAACGATTATGGGAGACGAGGCGGCGGGGGGCTTCCTCCTCCTGGCGGCCCTGATGGCGATGGTGCCGGGCCGGCGCGGCGCGATCGGAGCGGGGCTGGCGGTCGGCCTGGCGGCGTTGATGCGGTATCACGCGGGGCTGGCCCTGCCGATCATCGCGGCGTCGATTGCGCTTAATCCCGCCCGCGACCGTCGACGGGCTGACGGATTGGCCTGTCTCGTCGCTGGGGGCCTCTGTGGTGTGCTCCTGATCGTCTACAACGTCAGCCTCTACCACGCATTCCTTGACCCGGTCGGTGGCCCTCGCGGACAGTTCGGCCTGCGGTTCGTCACCGATAACGTGCTATTTTACTTCGTCGCCCTGATGGCACTATGGCCGGGAATGCTACTCGCCCCTGTCCTCGATCGGTCGCCGATTGGAGGGCTCGCGCGGGGAGTGACCGGAACCTTCCTCGTCTTTTTCTCGGCCTATTACTTCCACGACCAGGGCGGGAGCCGGGCCGAGACGCTCGTCGTTGGCCTCCGGCTCATTCAAGTGGCTCTACCAATTTGGATCGTCAGTTATGCCGTCGTGCTCGATCACCTCTTAGTCGCCCCTCTCCGGAGGCGTGTCGGACGTAGGGCGGTCGTCTTTGCAAGCATTGTGGCGGGAGTCGTGCTCTTGGGAGGGAATGGTCTAGCCTTCCGCAAGCATCAGCAATACCTGATCGGGATCGGGCAGGCGCGCGACGCAATCGTCGCCCGGGTCCCCTCGGGATCGGTGATCGTCACGCACGGGGCGTCCTATAAGCTTTTTGGGATACCGATCGGGGGGCCGGTCTATCGCTGGCTCCTGTTCAGCTCCACCGGATTCGTCATTGACCACTCGGCCGTGATCGACCGTCAGCAGGAGCGTTGGTTCCTGGCGATCCTGGTCAAGAGCGACGCGAACCTGCCGTCCGCAGCGCTCGACTTCATTAATCGCTATCAGATGCACCGCGTCGCCCCAACGCCCCCCGGTCTCGTCCTTTACTACGCCGATCCTCCGAGCCAGGTCCGACCATGAAGCGTCTCCGCGTCGCCATCCTCTGCGACTATCCTGAAGAGGGATGGCCCAGCATGGACCTCACGGCTGAAATGGTCCTAAGTTATCTCAACAAGGGGCACGCTTCGGAAATCGAGGCGGTACGGATCTGCCCTCCTTTTCGACATCGATTCGGCCCGATGCCGATTCACGCCTTGACGGGGGCGAGACGGAACCTCGACCGGTTCCTGAACAGATATCGCGACTACCCAAAATACCTGCGCGGGCTCGTTCGGCGAGAACAGTTCGACATCTATCATGTGGTCGATCACAGTTACGCCCAACTCGTCCACGCCGTTCCGCCCGGTAAGGCCGTCGTCACCTGCCACGACCTCGACACGTTCCGCTGCTTGCTCCGGCCCGAACTCGAACCGAGGCCGGCGTGGTTCAGGGGCCTGACGCGACGGACCTTGCGAGGACTCCAAACGGCCGCTGCGATCTCTTGCGATAGTGAGGCCACCCGATCGGCAATCCTCGAACACCATCTGGTCCCGCCCGAGCGACTGACGATGAACCATTTGGGCACAAATCCCGAATTCGTCGCCGAGCCTGTCCCCGAAATCGACGCCGAGCTTGACTGCCTCATAGGTCCACCAGACCCCATGGGCCCAGTTGACCTTTTGCATGTCGGGTCGAACATCGCCCGAAAGCGGATCGACGTCCTTCTCGCCACGTTCGCCGCCGTCAGGCGTGCGATTCCTCGGGCCCGCCTCATCAAGGTGGGCGGCGAGTTTACCCCCGCGCAGGCCGCTCAGGCGAGCGATCTAGAGATCACGGACGCCATCTTGTCCATCCCCTTCCTCACAAACCGGCTCACGCTCGCTGCCCTCTATCGGCGCGCGGCGTTAGTGCTGCAACCGAGCGACGCGGAGGGATTCGGATTCCCGCTGGTGGAGGCAATGTCATGCGGGGCACCCCTTCTGGTGAGCGACATCCCCGTACTTCGCGAAGTCGCGGGTGAGGCTGCTGTCTACCAGCCAGTGGGGGACGTCGCCTCGTGGACTCAGGCCGTCATCAGCCTGGTTGAAGATTGTGCAACCCATTCCCAAGCATGGCAGGCCCGCCGCTCAGCCGGGTTCCTCCGGTCGGCCACTTACCGCTGGGAAAAACACACGAGCCGACTCGTCGAGATTTACAGGAACGTCGCCAGATAAACCGAGCGTCGATCGAAAAGTCCTAGAATGAATTCCCTAAGACCTTGGCGACATCGACGTTAAGAAATTGAACTTGGATCGAAAACCGTTGAAGGTCTCGCAGAGGCGGCATAGACTGGATGACTCTCGATCGCGTCCGGTTTCATTCCTTATCTTAGCCGGAAGCGATCACTATTTATTTATTGATCTTTTACGCAAGCGGAAATGAGGTCAATCGATGGCACAGGCCCACAAGGGCCGGCCGGGTCTCGACATGGAGTCGTGGCTCGCCCGGAAGATCAAACTCGGCAATCTTCACGAATTGCCGCCCTTTTACGCGAACGGCGGCGGCAGCATTTATCATGCTGAGCCGTATGCTCGTCTACTGCTCTCGGCGATCCGGGAAGTGACGTGCGACATTCGCACACGCGAGCGGGTCCAGGACGACGCCCGCGCCTTCCGGAGCTGGGTTGAGGGGAATCAACTCGACCTGACACCCGCACGGCTCCTCCCCTCTCCCTGGACTAACACAGCCCGGGCTTGAGACAGGAGTCCCATCACTCACCCATCGGCCCGTCACGATCGACCTCCCGGCCGATCCTGGCGGGCCGATCGTGGATAACTTTAAGCGGCAGACATGATGCTTTTCGACAACATTGGTCTGTCAATTCTACGACGCTCTATGGGTCGAACATCCCAAACTGTTTGACTGAAAGATCCTAAAGAAACTAAACTTATTCCACACATGACGCGACCGGTGAGACACCTCGAAAATCGTGACGTCGTGTATTTTTTGCGACACAAATACGAAGCAAACGATACTAATCTGGTAGGACAGACTGTCGAGGTTGGCAAACTGATCGACAGGATTGAGGATCGTTTCGTGAAGGTCGTTTTCGAACGCGGCCGCGGGAAAATCTACTTGACGCGACTACACCAGAAAGTTGTGTTGAGCGGCTAGAACTTTCATGATCCTTGATCTATATTGATTGAGGCTTGAGTGATCGGCGATTTTTTCATAGATCATCGGCTCCTGGGTCATGCCAAGAGGGTGGTGATCTGGAGAATCGCCCGAGACGATCGCGATGGATGTCGAGGGCATCAGTCTCGGCCCATAAATGCGCGATGGCGATTTTCGCCAGCAGTTATACTAACGTAATTTCGGTCAGATTCTGCCATGACGGCCCCGGGGCAATGAGTGCGTTTGGTGGCATAGTCGCCGATTCCCCTACAGCACCGGCCATGATGGCCGCAATTGAGGCTTCGATGACGATGACCGAGACGAGTGTGAATCCCCGCAATCCCCTGGGTCGATCGACATCGCCGCCTCCGGCTTGGTTAGCACTCATCGCGCTCGTGCTCGGATGTATCGTCTGGTCGTCCTGGCCTGCCTTGGCGGACATGTATCAGATCTGGTCGGATGACCCCCGATATTCTCACGGCTTCCTGGTGCCGATGTTCGCTCTCTTCCTGCTCTGGCACCGGCGTGGGCTGCTAAACCAGAATGGGTCAACGACGAGTTCGTGGTGGTTCGGTGTCCCCTTATTGCTGGTTGGTGCCTGCCTAAAACTCCTGGGCGGCCTTTATTTCATCGTCTGGCTCGACGGGATGTCCCTCCTTGCCACCCTGGCCGGTGCTTGTGTCCTACTGGGAGGCAGGTCAGCGCTCCGTTGGGCCTGGCCAGCGATCGGTTTCCTGTTCTTCATGATCCCGCTCCCCTACCTGCTCGAGAACGCGATCGGCCCTCCCTTACAGAGGATCGCGACGGTCGTAAGCACATACATCCTTCAGACGTTCGGCCTGCCTGCCCAGGCTGAGGGAAACATTATTAACCTCGAAGACGTGCAGATCGGCGTTGTCGAGGCCTGCAACGGGCTCGGCATGCTGATGATGTTCTTCGCCTACGCCACGGCCGTTGCGATAGTGATCCGCCGGCCCTTAATCGACCGGATTATCCTCGTCCTGAGCGCGGCACCCATCGCAATGATCGCGAATATTCTGCGAATCGCGACTACTGGCTTACTCCATGCTTTCTCGACGCGGGCGATCGCGGACCACGTGTATCACGACCTGGCCGGATGGCTGATGATGCCGATGGCATTGGCGATGTTTGGGGGAGAGCTGTATATTCTATCTAGTCTCTTTGTTAATGCTGAGTTGGATGGCGAACCTGCGGCTTCACCGAATGCGAAGCTTACGCCGACGACGAACCGGCCCGGATTTCCGCTCTTGATCGACATCCGTTCGATACCCAAGAACGGGGATACGACGAAACCCCGGCGTTAATGCGAGGGGCGAGCACTCGAAAAGTCGGTCGACTGATCCGCAACCCGACCAGACGAACCCCCGACATAAATCTATAAATGACATCGAGAGGTTAAGAAATGGCCGATCATTACGCCAGCCCGTCCGAATCTGCGGGCGGGTCGGAAAAGTCTGAAATCATGTCCGCCTCCTCAAATGGAGGTAAGCCTGGTGTTGGCGCGGTAATGCTTCGGTCTGGATTTGGACGGCTACCGAAACCACCTACCACGTTCGACCCGATGGCGTTGCTCAAAGCGTTCCGCCGTCGCTGGGTTCTCGCCCTGGGAATCGGGTTCACGCTGGCAGTGATCGTGGGTGTGTCCGCGCTTGTCCTAATGCCTTCGGCCAAATACACCACCCGGTCGCTGCTTCGGGTCTCGATGAATCCTCAGATCATTATCTTCCAAACGCAAGATCGATATGCCGACTATCGGACGTTCCAGAACACACAGACGCAGCTTATCAAGAGTCGTGTCGTACTCGGGCCGGTGATTCGCAACCCGAAGGTTTCGAATCTGCCCATCATCAAAGCCCAGACCGATCCGGCGGAATGGATAGAGAAACAGGTCGAGGTCAGTTTCCCCTCCGGGTCCGAGTTGCTGACAGTCTCAATGTCGAGTTCTAACCCCGAAGAGCTCGAGCCGATCGTTAACTCGGTTGTCGAAGCTTACCTCCAAACTGTCGTTGAAGAAGAACATCAGGCACGGGTTACGCGGCTTGAGCAACTGCGCAAACTCTGGGATCATTATCAGGATGAGTTACGGACAAAACGGGCATCGGTGCGGCAACTCTCGAACGCCACCGGAACCGACGACCGATTGACGCTGGCACTTAAGCAAGGATTCGATCTCGAAAACGTTCACTCCCTGGAACGGGACCTGATCACAACCCAGGCCGAAATGCGTCGGTTGCTTCCATATATGACCTTGATCGATGCGAGAAAGACCAAGGGTGAGACGTCGGTGACAGCGAAGGTCCCGCCACTGATCACCCGTCCCGCCGAAGCACTCCCTATCAACCCGAACGAGACGATCGAGTTGGACGCTGCGGTTGAGGAGCAATTCGCTTCGGATCCGTTGGCGGTTGGGCTCAGGCGGAAGACCGAAGAGTTGCAGCGAAAAATCGACAAGCTGAGGAGCTTAGCTCGTAATCCCCTCGACCCCCCCGTTCAGGCAGCCCGGTCGGAGCTACGATCTGTTAACAGGCAGGTCACCGACCAACGGACCCGAATTCGCGAGGCATTGATCGCCAGGCGGAATACCGCCGCCCAACCCAGCCCCGGGGGGCCACCCGCCGCGTCTTCCAATATCGTAAATCTGCGAGATCAGATCACGATGTTCAAGGCACGCGAGGCCGACCTTAACAAGGAACTTGAAACACGTCGGCAAGCCGTGACGAAGCTCAACGGATTGACGATCGACATTCAAGCCGAACAGGATGAGATTGCTCTGATTTCCATGACGGCTCAGAAGATCGGCTCCGAGGTCGAAGCGCTGAGCGTCGAACTTCAGGCACCCCGGCGGATTGTCAAGTTGAGCGACGCCGAGCAGCCGCGTAAGAAGGACATTGCCAGGCAGTACCTCGTCTGCGGTGGAGCTGCGTTTGGCGCTCTCGCGTTCGCCATGGTCGGCGTCTCATTCTGGGAGATGCGGGCGATGCGCATTGACTCGGTCGATGAAGTCGTCACCAATATCGGCATCCCGCTCGTCGGTGCCCTACCGGCGTTACCGAGCCGTAACGCGAAATTGAGCAAGGCCGAAGACCAACGCTGGCAAGGGTTGCTCGTCGAGTCGATCGACGCCACGCGGACAATGCTCCTTCATGCATCACGCGCGAGCTCAACCAGGTCGGTTTTAATTACAAGCGCAATGAAGGGGGAGGGTAAGACCTCTTTGGCAGCCCATCTGGCGACGAGCCTGGCCCGCTCTGGCCGGAAGACGCTGCTCATCGATTGCGACCTGAGGCGGCCGAGGCTGCATCAACTCTTTGACGTTGCCCAAGTGCCCGGTCTCTGCGAACTTCTGCGGGGAGAGGCCGAATTAAACGATGTGATTCGGCCGACCCCGGCCGACGACCTAAACATGATCCCCGGCGGCCATTGCGACGGGCTTGCCCTTCAGGCGATAGCTCAAGACGGCGTCAAGGATATCCTCAACGTCCTCAAGAAACGTTATGACTTTATTATTATTGATTCGGCACCGGTATTGCCTGTTGTTGACACGCTTCTCCTTTCCCAGCAGGTCGATGCCGTCCTCTTCTCGATCATGAGAGATATTAGCCGGGTCCCGCTCGTCCAAGCTGCGCATGAGCGACTGACAAGCCTTGGCGTGAAAACACTCGGGGCCGTGGTCAGCGCGGTCGACAGGCGAGAGTATATCCATACATACGACTATGAATATCAGTCGGTCGAAACGGTGTAGTGCTCGACCTGGCACCTCGGTCGTGCGGCCTGATGTCGCTTTCGTTTAACGAAATCCTCAGAGTAGAGATCACGATGTCTGTGAAGACCAAGATATTCCCCGCCGCGGTCGCCATCGCGGTCATCCTCGGCTCGGGTTACGTTCACGGTTTGTGGTCATTCCGCTGGACGGCCGCGAGTGAGTTGAAGACCGCAGCCGAGAAGATGACGAAAGTTCCCAAAGTAATCGGCAACTGGACCGGGGAAGACTCGACCCTCGATCAGCGGCAGGCGACGATCGGCCGGATCTATGCGTCGGTATCAAGGCAGTACAAGAATTCGAAAACTGGGCAATCGATAACGATCCTTCTGCTCTGCGGCCGCCCCGGTCCGATCGCGGTTCACACGCCGGACGTTTGCTACTCGGGGAGTGGATACGAAGTCGCGGCCGATCGTACCAAGGAGTCGGTCGATTATGGCATGGCGGCTCCCGCCCAATTTTGGTCCATTAAGGTCCACAAGTTGGACCCCACCAGGCCGGAACGGATGGTCATCGATTACGGCTGGTTCTCTCAAGGAAAGTGGAGCGCTTCGGGCTCAAACGCACGATTCGAATTCGCGGGCCGTGCCGTGCTCTATAAGCTCTATGTGATTCGTGAGCAAACACGGGCCGATGAGCGGGGCGCTTTCGATCCGACGGTGGAATTTCTTAAAGAGTTCCTCCCGTCGCTGCAAGAAGTACTGGGTTCTAACGCTTGAAAATGAGTCACTTCGGCGGGTTCGCCCCGTTCAGAATGTGTCGAAAACAAAGGATCGCTCATGATTCCGGAGGGTGCGATGATTGCCACCGGTCTGCGAAGTGATGTGCGGGACGATGAAGGCCCCGCTCAGGTCAGAGACGACTTGTACGCCAAGGCGAAACGAGTCGTGGACGTGGTACTCTGCGGATTTATGATGATCCCGGCGCTGCCGATGATGTTTTTGGCTGGACTCCTCGTCAGGCTAACGTCACGAGGACCGGCAATCTATAGCCAGATTCGGGTCGGGCAGGGGGGGCGTGAGTTCGTTATCTACAAGCTGCGGACCATGCGTAACGACTGCGAGAGACTCACGGGAGCCCGGTGGGCCGATTGCGGCCGCGACCCGCGTGTGACGCCGATCGGAAACTTTCTCCGAAAGTCCCACCTTGACGAACTTCCCCAGCTTTTCAACGTCCTTCGCGGTGACATGACCCTAGTCGGCCCCAGGCCGGAACGCCCCGAGTTCGTCGTCCAGCTAGAACAAGTCATCCCTCGCTATCGCGAACGGCTCCAGATGCGGCCAGGCGTGACCGGGCTCGCTCAGATTCTATTGCAGCCCGATGTCGATATCCAGAGTGTCCGCACCAAGTTGATGTATGATTTGTGTTACATGGGGTCAGCAGGACACTTGATGGATATTAAAATCATCACCTGCACGGCTTTGAAAATCACCGGGATGCCCCGCAAGGTCTCGCGTATGATTATGAGAGTGCCAGACCAGGATACCATTGAGAGAGCCCACGAAGCCGCGATCGCCCTGTCGTCTCTTTAGGCGGATCGGTCCCTGATTGAACAGTCGGATGTCGAAATGCAGCCCGCCTTCTAGCCGTCCTCTCATCATGCCCAATTGCGTGCTGTAAGCTACTCCCTGTATTAGCTTTGGCCCCGAGCTCGTCTCCCGGCGAGAGGTATTGCTTGAGTTTCTTCTTTTTCATCATCCTCAACGCCATCATCTTCATCCGGCCAGCCGAGGTTTTCGAGCCGTTCTACGGCATGCCATTATATAATATTGGAGTTGTGATTTGTTTCGTTGTTTCTCTGCCAAATATTTTAGCGCAATTTGCGACTGAGAAGATTGTCACACGACCGATGAGCGCATGCGTTTTTGCGCTCTTGCCGGCAACCATCCTGTCGCATGTGGTCCACGGCGATTGGTCTGCGGTGATTCAATCGATCGACGATTTCTCTCGCCTGGTCCTCTACTGGACGCTCTTGCTCGGGACGGTGACTACCGTCGGTCGGCTCCGCAGCCTCATCTTTTGGGTGACGATCTTCATCGGAGTGACGACGTTACTTTGCTTGCTCCAATATTATGATATCGTCGACATCCCGATGCTCAAGCCAATGCGAGACGGTGATGTTGACAAGCAGACCGGAGAATCCGTCGAGATTCTCCGCTTGCAGGCAAGCGGGATATTTAACAACCCAAATGCGTTCTCGCGTATCCTGACTATCGCCATGCTTCTCTCCTTTTACTGGATGACCGACCCCAATTTGCGGATGGCCTTTCCCTTCTGGGCGGGGATGGTCGGGATGTTCGGCTATGCCCAGTTCCTCACGAAATCGCGCGGCGGGTTTATGGGTCTCGTGTTGGGCGTCGGGCTCTTGTTCGTCTCGCGATTCGGAGTAAAGAGGTCGCTTCCGCTTCTGGCCATAGGCCTGCCGGTTATGCTTGTCCTGTTTGGCGGCCGGTCGACCGAGCTATCCGCTGGCGAAGGGACCGGACAGCAGCGAATCCAGCTATGGGATGCCGGGATCGACGAGTTCAAGACGACGCCTATTTTCGGCATCGGGATGAACAACTATCCGGAAGTCGCGGGAGGGTATGTCGCCCACAATTCGTTTGTCCACATCTTCGTCGAACTCGGAATTGTGGGCGGAACGTTTTACACAGGGTGCTTTTTCATCGCGATTTCGACGCTCTGGAACCTCCGTAAAGTCACGGACGACATTGAAGACCCTCAACTTCGTCGATTGAGGCCGTTCCTCTTAGCCGTTGTGAGCGCCGAGGCTGCAGGTATGATGTCGATCTCGCGGTGTTACGTGATCCCGACCTATCTTATCCTCGGCCTGCCGGCCATTTATTTCAGTCTCCTCGCCGAGGATTCCAAGATCACGATGCCGCAACTGAGCGGCCGATTCGCGGGCCGGATCTTTGCCGTGAGCCTTCTTGTTATTTTCGGATTGATCGTCTACGTAAAGTTTCAGATTCGTCGCGGTGGATCTTGATGGGGTGCTCACGACGCCGCTCTCGCTCCCTCGTCGGCGTCGGCCCAATCGAACCAACGCGTTGGATTATTCGAAGATCTTTGCTCATTCTTCATGGCCCAGTTTTACGCCGACGTTAAATTGTTGTCGTGCCTGCATAGCGCATAGCGGGAGCGAGGCTGTGGGTGTCGAAGTGGCTCTCGTGTAAGCTTAGCAACCTTCGTCGCCCGAGGTCGAATATTGGTCCTCGGACCTTCAGTCGAGAGTCAGTTAAAGCCGGCGCTTTCCTATCCTGAACGAATGGTCCTTTGTCTCCGGAATCGAGCATCATGGGCCTCAAGCGGACGATCGCCCGCAACACGTTCTGGAATTGGGTCGGGATCGTCTCCCAGATGGGTGCCGGTTTCATCGTTTCGCCATTCCTTGTCAATCAGCTCGGAGATACCGTCTACGGTCTTTGGCTCCTGATCGCCTCGCTGACCGGGTATTTCTTCCTGCTCGACCTCGGGATGCGAGGATCGGTGGGGCGTAACGTCGCCTTCTATGCCGCTAAGGGCGACGAACGCAACGTCAACGTTATGTTTAATACAGCCCTGTTCTTGCTGTTGGGAACGTCCCTGATAGCGGTCGGGGCGGTCGTTGTCCTCCATTCGTATTTTCTCGGATTTTTCGGCGACATACCGACCAGCCAGATCGAATCTGCTCGCGTGGCGTTGCTCATCGTCGGGTCCAGCTTCGCTTTGACGCTCCCACTAAATCTCACCGACGCGATGCTATGGGGGCTCCAGCGTTTCGACCTGATTAATAAGATTGATATCACCGCCGTCGTGCTCCGGACATTGTTGACGTTCTATTTTGTGGCCCGGGGCTACGGCATCGTCTTCCTCGCCATCCTCTCGTTCGCGACGTATGTCGGGATAGCGATTGCCAAAGGAGTGGCGATCTACCGCGTCTATCCGGCGACCAAAGTCAGTTGGCGCTACGTGACCCGCGATGGGGCGGCGCATCTTTTCAATTACGGCATCTGGTCGTTTGCCCTGTCGATTTCGCGTCTTTTAACGTCTCAATTCAGCACGTTGATCGTCGGGGCGAGGCTTGGGATCTCGGTCATTACCCCGTATAGCATTGCGAGTCGCCTGCTCTCCTACGGCGTAGCGGTCGTTTCGTCGTCTGCCGGGGTATTGACGCCCGTGGCGACCGGTTATCACGCTGGCGATCAAGAGGATAAGCAGAGGTTCCTCTATCTCAACGGCGGCAAATTCCTCACGCTTATGTCGCTTTTCCTCGTCAGCAATTTTATCCTGCTCGGCCGTCCATTCATTCGGATCTGGATGGGCCCCGCCCACGAAGATACGGCGACGCTCCTCTATATTCTTGCAATCGGCGACATCCTGCCGATGGGGCAGTTGGTGACCACCAGTATCATCCTCGGTAAAGGGCGTCCTCGGCTCTTGGCGGCGATCAATATGAGCGACGGACTCATCTTCGTCACTAGCGCCCTCATCTTGTCGGGGCCTTTTGGGCTCAAGGGCGTCTGCATCGGGTTTGCCGTGTCGGGCTTCCTGATCCGGGGTGTGGTGATGGCCCTGTGGGGTGCCAAGCTCGTCGGCGTGTCGCCCTTTCGCCTGGTGACGCATGCCTTGTTGCCCGCCCTCGCGACGGCCGCGATACCCGCCGCGACCCTGGCGGCGGTCGTGGCCTGGCGGAGCCCGAGAGGCTGGACCGAGCTTTTCCTCTACGGTGGAGGATTCACCGCGATCTATCTGCTTAGCGTCGGCGCCCTCATCGGAATCGATCGGGCGAGAGCGCAGCCCTCAATAAACGTCTGACCGTATTGCTTTCACGGACAACTACCATCAACCCGAGGTCGCCCACATAACGTCATGCCAAGTCTGCGCAAGACCTTAGCGACGTCGTCACACCCTTTTGCGAAAGTCGTTAGGGGAGCGTATCGGCGGACACTCAATTTCTCGATGCCGATCCCGGCAGTTCTCGTGAGGCCGATCGTCTTGGCCTATTCTTTCACCAAAGGATGTTATCGCTTCTTGAAGCGGGTTCTCATTGCCGAGCCCTTCTTCAAGTCTCAATGCCGGCAAGTTGGCCGCAACGTTCACACTGGCCACTACCTGCATTACATCTCCGGCAAGGGAGATATCATCGTCGGAAACGACGTGACGCTCGATGGGCAGTGTGGGATCAAGTTTGCGTCCCGGTTCTCCGACCGGCCGACTCTCGAGATTGGCGACGGTTCCGACCTGAGCCACAGGTGCACGCTCACGATCGCGAAACGGATCACAATCGGCAAGCACTGCATGATCGCGGCAGGGAGTTGGTTGTTCGATTCGAGCGGCCACTCGACCGACCCAGCGTCGCGGCTTGCCAACCTCCCACCGCCTTCCGAGGAAGTGAAACCGATCACAATTGGCGACAACGTGTGGATCGGCCGCAACAGCACGGTCTTCCCCGGCGTAACAATTGGTGAAGGAAGCGTCATCTCGGCGGGATCGGTGGTGATGGTCGACGTGCCTTCTTATACTGTAGTGGCAGGCAACCCGGCACGAAGAATCGCCTCACTTACGCCGCCCTCCCCCCCGGATGTTCCCGATGGCGTTCGCGTCCTGGTAGTGTGAAACTCGGTCTGATGATTTCTAGAGAGCGAAGCACGATGGTAGGCGAAATAGACCGCATTATGGCGTTGATCCGAGAGATCGGTGGTGTTGCCGTCGTCACGCCCGACGCCGATTTTTACGAAGCGGGCTTCAGCTCTCTCAATGCACTGAATCTCCTGCTGGAACTCGAGACTGCGTTCGGCCTCAGCATTCCCGACGACAAGTTCATCCAGTCGCGTAGCCCTCGCGGCATCGAGGCAATGATCGCTGGTCTGAAACAGGAGCAAGCCGTATGAGCAGGTCGTTCTCAATTAGGCTCGACACTCCGGCCCACGACATGGCGCAGGAAGAAATAGGGAAGCAGGTCGCCTTCCTCGCAAAGGGGGTCGGCAATATCCGATTTTCGGACGCTGGATCGACCCTCCACTTCGATGCCCTCGACACGGCATCGGACGATCTCGCTGTTCTTGCGCGTGACCTCTCACATAAGGTTCAACGAGGCTTACGGTCGCTCGAACGGAAGGTCGTCTTCCGCAGCGCCACCGTCGATTCGCCCCGTTTTCTGGGAGACGGCACCCACCCGGACATCCTCATGGTCGGCGATGGCCAGGCGATCCTCTCCGGCCTTCCTGAGCGACTTTTCCATTATTTCGACCGCACGTGCCAGGCGTTCGGGGCGCCTTGGCGGCCCCTGTCGGTCGTGACCCCGACCTTGATCCCGACCAAGGTTCTGGCGAAGTGCGACTACTTCCGGTCGTTCCCGCAAAATGTTACGTTCGCCTGCCACCTCAGCGAAGATGCGTCGACGATCGCCGCGTTCCGCGAGAGTCATAAGCTTCGCGACGACCTGGAGCCCGACGTGCTGAAGAACATGGAGACCCCCGAGGTCTGCTTGTCTCCAGCCGTCTGCTACCACGTTTATGCGATGAACCAAGGCCGGACGATCCCTGCGCAGGGCACAGTCTATGACGTGCGCGGCAAGTGTTTCCGGTTCGAGTCGACGAATATGCGAGACCTCCGGCGGCTCTGGGACTTCACGATGCGAGAGACCGTCTTTCTCGGCTCGCGCGAGTATGTCTTAGAGCAGCGGGACAAGTCGGTCGAAATCGCGTCGAGTTTCCTCGACGACCATGGCCTCGCAGGCGAGATTCGCACGGCGAGCGACCCGTTCTTCACAGCGCCTGACGCGATGGCCAAGACCTATTTTCAGCTCAGCTCCGAGACGAAATTCGAGCTTGCGCTGTCGCTGCCCGATGGCGGGCGCCTGGCCGTTGGATCGGTGAACTATCACTCCGATTTCTTCGGCCGCACCTTCGACGTCCGTGTCGAGGGCGAGGGTGCGATGCATAGCGTTTGCGCCGCCTTCGGGCTCGAGCGGATGGTCTATGCGTTCCTGGCCCAGCATGGCAATGAGACCGGGCGTTGGCCCGAGATCGTCCGGGGGGCTCCGGAATTCGCCGGCGAGTCCGATTAATGCTCGATCTCGACCGCACAGGATCGCCGACGTTCACGAACACGATCAGGCCATTGCGGGTCAGTCATGTCGTCATATCGATGGACGTTGGCGGGCTGGAACGGAACGTGGTCAATCAGGTCCGCGAGGCCAACCGGGTCGGACAGTGTGTCGACGTTATCTGCCTCGAACGGCCGGGGGTGCTGGCGTCGCAGGTCGAAGAGCTGGGAGGCCGGGTCACCTCCCTCGACAAGCCGCCCGGCTTGAAACTGGGACTGATCGAGAAACTACGCCGTGAGTTCCGCCGGAACCGGCCCGACGTCGTGCATACCCATCAGGTCGCGGGCCTGTTTTACGCCGCGACCGCCGCCGTGATCGCGGGGGTGCCTCTGATCGTTCATACCGAGCACGGCAAGCATTATGCGGGACACCGTAAGAGTGCGTGGCTCGGCCGGCTCGGCGCGGCGCATGTCGAGCGATTTTACTGCCTTTCGAACGACATGGCGGCCGAGGCGATCGACGCGAGGGTCGTTCCCCGCCGCAAAGTCCGCGTGATCAATAACGGGATCGACCTGGTCCGATTTCGCGAGGCGGGCGATCCCTTGGCCTTGCGGGCGTCTCTGGGCATCCCGCCCGACGCCCCAGTGATCGGCACCGCAGGTCGTCTTAATGAGGTTAAATGTCAGGATGTCCTGATTCGAGGATTTGCCCGTCTCCGATCTCGCGTGCCAGCGGCCCACCTTGTCCTGCTGGGGGAGGGCGACCTTCGCGACGAACTCATCCGCCTCTCGGAGTCGCTCGGCGTCGCCGACGCCGTCCACTTCGCTGGGTACTCAACGGAACCGCAGCACTATCACCACATGTTTGACGTTTTCGCCCTGACGAGTCGTGCCGAGGGGACGCCGCAGGCCGTTATCGAGTCGTCGGTGGCGGTCCGTCCGGTCATCGCGTCGCGGGTCGGCGGCGTGCCGGAACTGATCGAACACGGGCAGACCGGGCTCCTCTTCGACTCGGGAGACGACGAGGCCTTGGCCGACGGCCTGTATCGGCTCGTCACCAACCGCCCCTTTGCCCGACGCCTGGCCGAATCCGGGCGCGATCGGGTCGAAGAACGGTACGATATCAGACGGATGGTCGACGACTACCACCGCGACTACGTCGAGCTCTTGTCACGGCACCGCCCGCGACGTTGAATCGGACCCGGCGAGGACGCCGACCGTGAGGCGACGGATCGATCGAGACCAGCCTTCGAGACCAGAATCCCAACGATGCGTTTGCTCCTCTACACGAACGTCTTCCCGAACCCCGTCTTGCCGACCAAGGGGACTTTCAACCGCCAGCTCGCGCGAGCCTTGGCCGTTGAACATGACCTCCGGGTCATCACGCCGGTCTCCTGGGTCGAGGAGTTGAAGGCCGGGAAGTCGATCCGACGTGATGTCGTGGACGGGATCGCAGTCCGCTATCCCCGCTTCGTCTACCCGCCGAAGGTCGGCCGCGAGCATTTCGGCTGGTGGCTCTGGCATTCGTCCCGAAGGACGGCGGAAAGCCTCTTCAAGGAATGGCGTCCTGATGCCGTCGTTGCCTACTGGTCTCATCCAGATGGAGAGGTCGCGGTCCGCCTCGCGCGGGGGCTGTGCGTGCCGGGCGTCGTCATGGTCGGCGGCTCCGATGTTAACCTGCTGATGAAAGCTGGGCGACGGCGGGCCAAGATCCTCGCCGTATTGAATGCGGCCGACGCGGTTGTCACCGTGAGTCATGACTTGCGAGCTACCCTGCTCGCGGCTGGCATACCGGCCGAGAAGATCTGCGTGATCGATCGCGGCGTCGACGCCGGTACGTTCTTCCCTGGCGACCGAGCCGAGGCGAGACGTCGGCTCGGACTGCCCGTCGATGGTCGCCTGATCCTCTGGGTCGGCCGGATGGTCGAGGTGAAGGGGCTCGACGTGCTCCTCTCGGCCTGTTCTGAGCTGAAAACGAGGGGCGAATCATTCCGCGTTCAGCTCGTTGGTGACGGCGGCCTCCGCAAAGCGCTCGAGGCCCGATTGATCGCTTTGGGACTGAGCGACGTCGTCGGGTTCGCGGGGTCGAAATCCCACGACGCCTTGCCCGACTGGTATCGCGCAGCGGATCTGACCGTTCTGCCGAGCCTGATGGAGGGCATCCCGAACGTACTCCGCGAGTCGCTCGCGTGCGGTACCCCCTTTGTCGCCAGTCGGGTTGGCGGAATTCCGGAACTTGTCGGCGGGATCGAAGACCGTTGTCCGCTCGTCCCGCCGGGCGATCCGGTCGCGCTGGCCGACGCGCTGGCGATGGCCCTGCGATCGGTCGACGTTCGGCCGACCTCGGCGCTCGGGTCGTCGCTGAGTTGGGCTGAGTCGGCGTCGAGCCTGATCCGCCTGGTCGATTCGCTGAGGTCGCCAGCACCGGCCAAGTCCGGGGAGGGAGCATCATGACCAAGACGATGGGCAAGATCGGCCTCCGTACCGTCGCGGCCGTCCTCGCGGGCCGGGTCCTCCCGAGGAGGCTCTTTCAGAGGTGCGGACCGGCCTCCAGCCGCGCCGTGGCCCTGACGTTCGACGACGGACCCGATCCCGACCAGACCCCCAGAATTCTCGACGCCCTGCGCGACGCCGGGGTCGTAGCGACGTTCTTCGTCGTCGGGAGCAAGGTCGAACGTCATCCTGAGGTCATCCGTCGGATCGTGGAGGAAGGGCACGTGGTCGGCAACCACTCCTTCACCCATCCAAGGCCCGGGGCGATCGACGCCGCAGGGCTCATCGCCGAGGCGGAGAAGACGGACGATGTGCTCGCGGCGGTCGTCGGCCGTCGGGCCTCGATGTTCCGGCCTCCCTACGGAGGACTCTCATTCAAGAAACTGCTCGGACTGTGGAAGGTTGGTCGTTCGCTCGTCTTCTGGAACGTCGACCCGAAAGACTTTTCTTGCTTGACGGTTGACGAGGTTCGGTCCAACCTCAGCCGTCGCCCGCTCAGGGCCGGGGACGTTATCCTGATGCATGACACGGTTCCGTTCGCCGCCGCGCTCATCCCTGAAATTGCCGCCTCGGTCCGCCGCCTCGGCCTGACGTTTACCACGCCCGACGCCTGGGGCCGACATCGATGATGAGTGACGCGAAGAAGGTGCTTCTCATCGTCTACCAGTTCCCGCCCGTCGGTGGGGCGGGGGTCCAGCGCGCGGTGAAGTTCGTCAAGTATTTGCCGCAGTTCGGCTGGCGTCCGACGGTCTTGACCGTGGCGAATCCCTCGGTCCCCGTGCTCGACCGCAGCCTTGAAGCTGACATCCCGCCCGGGACCGAGGTTCGCCGCGCCCGGACGCTCGAACCAGGCTATGCCATGAAGGCCGCCATCTCGGCCGGTGGCGGGAACGGGTCATCGGGCGGCATGAAACGGGCGATCAAAGGGGCGGCTCGACGGCTTGTCAACCTCGTTCTCCAGCCCGATCCCCAGGTCCTCTGGGTTCCCGGGGCGGTCCGGGAGGGGCGACGCATCCTCGGCGAGTCCCCCCACGCGGCGATCATGGTCACCGGCCCTCCATTCTCATCATTCCTCGTCGGTGCCAGGCTGGCACGACAGTTCGGTCTTCCGCTGTTGCTCGACTATCGCGATGAGTGGGGCATCAGCAACGCTTACCTTGAGAATAAGCGGCTCGGCGTGTACTCGAACGCGGTCCAAGGGCGGATGCAGGCGAGCGTCGTCCGCAGGGCCAATGCGCTCGTCGCGACCACGGTCGCCAGCGCCGCGGAACTCACCCGGGTAAGCCGCGACGCGGGCGGCTCGGCTTCCGTCACTTGCATCTATAACGGTTTCGACCCCGAGGATTTCACCGAGGAGAAGGCGCCCGCCTCTATGCCCACCGCCGGACCGGGCCGTTATCGGCTCGCTTACGTCGGCACGCTCTGGAATCTCACCGATGTTGGACCGCTCGTCGACGCAGTCCTTGCTCTCTCCGCCCGGCATCCTGACCTCGCGGCAAAGCTCGAACTCTGCTTCGCCGGCCGTCGGACCGCCGATCAGGAATCACACCTTGCCCGTCTCAATGGGGCACCGTGCCGACTTGATATTTATCCCTATCTCGACCACAGCAACGCCATCGAGCTGGCGCGGTCGGCCGACGCTCTCTGCATTCTCCTCGCCGACGTCCCGTCAGCCGGGCGGGTGGTGCCGGCCAAGCTGTTCGAATCGATGGCCGCTCGGTCCTCGATCCTGGCGATCGCGCCCCGGGGGGAAGTCTGGGATCTCCTCGAAAAATATCCAACGGCCGGCCGGTTCATCCCGATCGATGTCGGTGGTATCGCGAATCATCTCGCGTCGGAGATTGAGCGCAAACAGAATGGGGATTCTCTAGACTTCCGTGGATGGGATGCCTCCTGCTACGATCGCCGCCAACTGACGGGCCAACTCGCCCGTCTGCTCGACGATCTCGCACCCTGAGACCTCTATGGACCACTTCATCCGAATCATGATCGCGGTATTCTGGGTCTGCGCGGGTTTGATCGTCTTTGCTTACGCGGGATACACTTTGGTGATCTGGCTACTGTCGCGTCTGCTTGGCGATCAGCCGACACCCCCCACACCCGTCGACTCCGCACTGCCAACGGCCGTCCTGCTGATTGCGGCTTTCAACGAAGAATCGGTGATCGACGAGCGTGTTCGCAACGCGCTCGACCTCGACTATCCACGCGATCGGTTCGAGATCGTCGTCGTTTCGGACGGGAGCTCCGATGCGACGGCTCAGATCGTCCGCCGTTACGCCGACCGCGGGGTACGTGTCATCGACAACCGCGAACGCCGCGGGAAGTCCGCCGTACTGAATGCGACCATCGCCGAGTTAACCGCAGAAATTGTCCTCCTGTCCGACGCGAATACGTTTAACGATCCGTCTGCGGCGAGGTATCTGACGCGATGGTTCGCTAACCCCACCGTGGCGTCGGTCGTTGGCAAGCTCATCCTGACCGATCCAGCGACCGGCAACAATTCCGATAGTCTTTATTGGAAATATGAAACGTTCCTCAAGAGGTGCGAAGGCCGACTCGGTGGCCTACTCGGTGCCAACGGTGCAATCTACGCCATTCGCCGCGATCGCTATGTGCCCATCCCCGACCAGACAATCGTCGATGACTTCGTCATCCCGCTCTTGTCGAGGCTTCGTCATGGCGGTCAAGTTATCTTTGACACCGACGCGGTCGCTCGCGAAGAAACACCCGCGAACCTAGGCTCCGAATTTCACCGTCGCGCCCGGATTGGAGCAGGGGGGTTCCAAGCGATCGGGTTACTCTGGCCGCTGCTCAATCCACTTCGGGGGTGGATCGCGTTCACTTTCTTGTCACATAAAGTTCTCCGCTGGTTCTGCCCAGCCTTCATGATCGGTGCGGCGCTGAGTAACCTGCTGATCGTCGCTTTCGGTGGTCCCGCAATTTATCTTTATTTGATCTTGGGACAAATCGCGTTCTATCTGATCGCGTTTCTCGTTGGACTGACCCCCCCTGGTCTGAAAGCTTTCAAACTGCTTCGGCTCACCACCATGTTCACCAGTATGAACGCCGCGTTGCTTATCGGTTTCTTCCGGTGGTTGCGGGGCAGCCAGAAGGGAGCCTGGCGAAGAACCGAACGGGTGACCGAAGCGAACGGAGCGGTCCAATGACACGGCCGCTCATCCTGGCCGCGATCGGGGTACTATGCTGATGAATCCCATCCTGATCGCCGCGTTGCTGGCCCTAGGCACGGGAGTGGCCCTGTTCTTCGCGATTCTGCGCTCACGCGGCATCGATCGGTGGTTTCTCGACTATCTTAACCAATTCCCTCGTCGCTTACGCGCGAAGAGTAGACGCGGTGAAGTCCACCTCCTGATCGGTTTGGTTGATCACTTCGAACCGATGCATCATGTCACCTCACCTCAACAGGGTAAGGATCGCATCGATCGGTGGGTCGAAACTTATCCACGGCTATTCGGACAGATC
Source organism: Isosphaeraceae bacterium (assembly GCA_025356435.1). Classification (GTDB taxonomy): domain Bacteria; phylum Planctomycetota; class Planctomycetia; order Isosphaerales; family Isosphaeraceae; genus CAMFLR01. The sequence goes on from JANXSY010000173.1 coordinate 67,526, forward strand.
CGTGATCGGGACGGCCGCCCGCCGCAACACACGTTCTTTTTTCCGATCGAGCAATATGACCCGGATCACCTCGATGCCCTGGCCGTGCTCTGCCACGCGGGGTTCGGCGAGGTTGAGATCCACCTGCATCACGACAACGACACGGCCGACAACCTCCGCACTGTCTTGCTCGAAGCGAAGAAGATCTTGGCGGAACGACATGGCCTACTCGCCGTCCGTCGTCAGACATGCGAGATAGCTTATGCATTCGTTCACGGCAATTGGTGCCTGGACAACTCCCGGCCCGATGGTCGTCAGTGCGGCGTGAACAACGAAATCGACGTTCTCCGCGAGACCGGATGCTATGCCGACTTCACGATGCCATCTGCGCCAGACCCGGGCCAGACGCGGACGATTAACAGCATCTACTACGCGATCGACGATCCCGAGCGGCCGATGTCGCACGACCGGGGCGTGCCGATCGGGCGTGGGCCGGCTCCCGATCGCGGCCTCCTGATGATCCAGGGGCCTCTCATGCTGGATTGGAGATCACGGAAGTGGTGGATCATGCCTCGGATCGAAAACGGCTGCGTCCAGAAGAGCCAACCCGCTTCGATCGATCGGGTCGGCAACTGGCTCCGGGCTGGGGTCTCGGTGCCGTCACGGCCAGACTGGGTCTTCGTCAAGCTCCACGCCCACGGGGCGCATGAAGCGGGGCAGGCGGCGATCCTCAGCGAGACGATGGTCGAATTCCACCAAGCCCTCGCCGCGAAGATGGAGGCCGACCCCACGTTCCACGTCCACTACGTCACCGCCCGCGAGATGTATAATCTCGCACGCGCCGCCGAGGCGGGGTGGGCCGGGTCCGTCGCTGAGGCACGCGACTACGAGCTCATCAAGAACCCGGCCTTCCCGACGGCCGGGCGGGTCGGCGCGATCGCGGACCACCTTGCTTCGGCCCCGAAGCCGACGCCAACCGGAGTGTCGTCATGAGCGCCCGCTTTCTCTGCTTGGCGATGATCGGGGCGTTGCTCGTTAGCCCGGCGGCAACGGCGGCCGATTACTGGGTCGCGCCCGGCGGCAGAGATGGAGGACGGGGCCAGAAGTCGGCCCCTTGGTCGACGCTCCAATACGCGGCCTCGCAGGTGCGCCCCGGCGATACCGTGCACGTCGTCGACGGCGACTACAAGGGCTTCTATACCGAACACGGCGGCACGCCGGACGCTCAGATTGTTTTCCTCGCTGAGGGGGACAAGGTCCGGATCGTCTCCCGCAACAAGGAGACGCAGGACGGCATCAACGTCGAGGGGACGTCCTACATTACCGTCGACGGCTTCGTCATCAACGGGATGATTCGCGCCGGAATTCGCGGCAATACAGCCAAGGGGTTTCGCGTCCGCCGCGTCCGAGCCGACTCCAATGGCTTGTGGGGGATCTTTACCAGTCACTGCGACGACGCGGTGATCGAATACAACGTGACCTCACGCTCCCGCAAAGAGCACGGAATCTACGTCTCCAACAGCGGTGACCGTCCGATCATCCGCGGCAACATCTCGTATGGTAATAAATCCTGCGGCATCCACATGAACGGCGATCTCTCGCAGGGCGGGGACGGGACGATCAGCGGGGCTGTCGTCGACTCGAACACGATCTACGGCAATAAAGGTGGCTCCGCGATCAACGCCGACGGGGTGCAGGATTCCACGTTCGTTAATAACCTGATCTTCGACAACCACGCCCGGGGCATCTCCCTCTTCAAGGAAGACGCCGCCGCCCCCTCGACCAACAACCTCATCGCCCACAACACGATCGTCATGGCCGCCGACGCCCGCTGGGCGATCAACATCAAGAACGGCTCGACCGGCAACAAGCTCTTCAACAACATCATCCTCCATCCCGGATCTGCGCGGGGAGATGTACTTATCGTGCCCGACAGCCTCTCGGGCTTCACAAGCGACCGTAACATCTTTCACGGCCGGTTCAGCACAGACGACGGAGAGCGTGTCCTCGATCTGACAAAGTGGCGAGCTGAGACAGGCCAAGACACCCACTCGATCTTCGCAACGGCTGATACACTTTTCGTCGACTCACAGAGGGGCGACTTTCACCTCCGCCCCGCCTCTCCAGCCATCGACGCGGCCGACCCGGCGCGCTCGCCGAAGTCTGACCGCGAGGGCCGGCCACGCGACGTCGGGGTAGGTCCCGATGTCGGGGCCCTCGAATCTGCCGGTCCGAAGAAGTAACCCATGGCGGCCATGCCGGTCGCCGCCTCGACGTGACCTATTACGAACTTTACCCCGAACATCCGAGGCACGATGTCCGCGAAAATTGAGGGTACGACCAGGGACGGATCCGACGCGACGGGGCAGGACCACCACTCCGCATTGCGGGCGATGATCGCCGAGAAACGGGCCAAGGTCGGGATCATCGGGCTGGGCTATGTCGGCCTGCCCCTTGCGCGGGCGTTCACCACCAAGGGGATTTCCGTCCTCGGCTTCGACACAGATCCCAACAAGATCAGCAAGATCGGCCGGGGCGAGAGCTACATCGGCCACATCGGCGACGATGTCATCCGTTCGATGCGCGCCGAGAACCGCTTCGACGCGACCGACGACTTCCGCCGGCTCGCCGAGGCCGACGCCATCATCATCTGCGTGCCAACCCCGCTCAACGAGACCCGCGAGCCCGACCTAAGCTACATCATTTCGTCAGCGCAAGCGATCGCCGAACGACTCCGCCCGGGCCAGCTCGTCGTCCTCGAAAGTACGACCTACCCCGGCACCACCCGCGACGTTGTCCTGCCGATCCTTGCAAAAGGGGGATTGAAGGCCGGGACCGACTTCTTCCTTGCCTTCAGCCCCGAGCGAGAAGACCCGGGCAACCCGAACTTCTCCGCGCCAACGATCCCCAAGGTCGTCGGTGGCCTCGAACCCCGCAGCCTTGAACTCGCCTCAATGCTCTACGGGCAGGTCGTCGTTCGCGTCGAGGAAGTCTCGAGCCCCGAAGTGGCCGAGGCATGCAAGATCCTCGAGAACACCTATCGCGCGATCAATATCGCTCTCGTCAACGAGCTCAAGATGCTCTACGACAAGATGGGTATCGACGTCTGGGAAGTTATCGACGCGGCCAAGTCGAAGCCGTTTGGCTTCCAGGCGTTCTATCCAGGCCCGGGCCTCGGCGGGCACTGCATTCCGATCGACCCGTTCTATCTCACCTGGATCGCCCGCAAGTTCAACTCGTCGACCCGCTTCATCGAGCTCGCGGGCGAGATCAACACGTCGATGCCCCATTACGTCGTGTCCAAGATCGGCGACGCCCTCAACGACAAGGGCAAGCCGATCAAGGGGAGCAAAGTCACCCTCCTCGGCATGGCGTACAAGAAAGACGTCGACGACCCGCGCGAGTCGCCCGGGTTCGAGCTGATGGAGTTGCTCATGGAAAAGGGGGCGATCGTCAGCTATAACGACCCCCATATCCCGGTGCTCCCCCTCATGCGTCATTACCCAAAGCTCCGCATGGCCAGCCAGGAATTGACCCCTCAATATCTCGCCGGCCAGGACTGCATCCTGATCGCGACCGACCATTCCGCCTACGACTGGGCGTGGGTGGTCCAACACTCATCGCTGATTGTCGACACAAGAAATGCGACCAAAAAGGTGACGGTCGGCCGCGATAAGATCGTTAAAGCCTGAAGCGAAGCGAGTTAAGAACGCCCGCTTGTTGTTTCGTGACAGACCATCCTGTTGCAAAAAGGGAACATGAGCGGGCGTTCAAGACCGACTTTTTAATTGACTTGCTTTGCGAACAGAATTACAGTGTCACGATGACATAATCTATAGCGTTCTACCAATACGCTGAAGACGATGATTAGTCTAGGAACGAGTTACACAAGGCCGTGCTCCCCCCCCATCCAAGAAGGACAAGGTCCAAGATGCGACTGGCTCGATTCAATGTCATGAAACGTCCAGCACAGTTTGCAATGGCGGCAGGACTCTTGATCTTCGGTGCGGCGAACACGGCTCGGGCTGAGTTGGTGCTTAGTTACCAAGAATCGGGAGCCCAGTTGCAATTCGTCGCCACGGACAACGGTACCACGACGACTTTCAGATCAACCCCGATCACGGTCTTGATTAAGGTCCCGCGGCTCGGCCTTGAGTCTCAGATAGCTTACATGCGATTCGACTTCGTTCAGTCGATCGACACGGCGGATCTCCAGGGCAGACGTGCCCCTCAGACTATTCAACAAGATTATACGGGCCAGATCGAATTCAACTCGAATAAGACTTTCAGCGGTATCAATTATCTCACTGCCATATTCACCAATCCGAACGACAACACGTTGATGGGCGGCACTTCGAATCCAGCGTCGTTTACGGCGACTAATGGTGGCGCAACCGCAAGTCTGACGGCCGACTCTACGGGCGGCCCGAAGAATAAGGATACGCTTTCCTACACCTCCTCGACGCCGCTGACAGTGAAGCACGGTACTGAAAACTTCGGCCTGACCTTTAGTGGCCTGACTCCGGCTGCCTCGATCCATGGTTCCACAATTAATCAGTTCGCTGCCGACGGCACGGGCTCCTTCAACGCCGAAGTGCTTACCCCGCCGTTCCCCAATTCGGTCCCCGAGCCGACCACGGTTGTCGGTGCCGCACTCGCCGGTTTCATGGCCCTGGGCTTCGGCCTTCGCCGCCGTCGGACCTCGGTCGCCTGATTTGACCGTCGCCCGACCGACCCTTGTTCATCTCGAGGCCTACCGGAATCATGTCCGGTAGGTTTCTTTTTTTAAGTCAAGCTCATCGTTTGTTCTCAGTAATGCCCGTCCCCGACCACATGTCGGGTCGTATGCGGGATGATCCTCCAGTCCGTGTTCGATCGGCTGCGATTGTGCCGACAATTCAGGGGACGGGCCGTCAAGAATATGCGATTATCATGTCGTCGATCATTGTAAGGGAAGGGTACTGGGATCGCTCGACTCGCCCGACAAACGAAGTTGGATTTGCTCCCAAATCACATGCCCGACCATGCAACCTTGTCGCAGCGACACCCAAGTCGTCTCCTCGACCGAACGAAGCCAATGACGCAGCCGACAGGCGAGTTTGACCGAACGAAGCCAATCGTTAAACGACTGGCCTTTGCGTACCGTACGTTCACTTCAGTCTTCCGTAGCGGCTCCGCTCGAACTCTACCGAACGAAGCCAACAGTTAACGTGAGTCGCCCAAGGTATGACTGAACGAAGCTAATAGTCGTATTATGAAGTTAATGTAGGCCTCAGTCCGTCGCTACGTAATGTGTGCGACGGACCGAACTCCACCCGACACGGGCCGTCGATGTGACAACGAGAACGAAGCTGCACGACACCTTTGTCATCCCACTTCCAACGTCTCCTCCCAGCGTGATTCACCATGAGCCGTAGGCTAAATGTCCGCTCTCTGACGACCCTCGTGGCTGTGACTCTCGTCGCAGGTTTCGCGATCCATTGGATCCACGACCGGCAAGTCTACAAGAGCATCAACGACTATCTTCGTCGCGTCGACGTGGCCGAGGCTAAGGGTGACTATCGGGGCGCGGCGGACAACCTCCGCATCTATCTAACCTTGCGCCCTAACGATTTACCGTCCATGAGTCGCTACGCGCTGCTACTCTCGCAGGACGAGACGAAGGCGACGCGGGCCGAGCTCGACCGGGCGGCGAAGCTGATTGAGGTGATCCTGGTCCGCGATCGCGAGCATCCCGACCTTCGACGTCGGCTTGTGAGAATCGATAGGAGACTCGGACTCTTCCTCGAAGCGCGGACGCATTTGAACCGGCTCCTCGAAGGGGCACCTCGAGACGGCGAACTCCACTTCCTCATGGGTGACACTCTCGAGACGCTTGGAGAGTACCAGGAGGCGGTGAAGTCTTTCGACCACGCCCGTGTCGACGATCCGTCGCTCATATTGGCCTACACCCGGCTCGCCCGCCTGCTCCGTACCCACTTCCGCGAAGTTGAGAAGGCCGACGTCTTAATGGACGCTCGCGCGTATCTGTCTGACGGGGTCGTCTCCAAGAATCCCCTGGCCGCAGCCGCATACGTCAACCGGGGTTGGTATCGCCGAGATTTCAGCATGGCGGGGGCAGGCGAAGACGCAGCCCGTGCCCTGGAACTTGAACCAGACGACCTCGACGGCCGGCTCCTGGCGGCCTCAGTGGCACTCCAATCGAAGCCTGTGGCCGACCTGAATTCTGCGCGGGGCCACTTAGCACATGCGACCGCCCATCACCCGAAAGATTCACGCGTCTATCAAGCTGCAGCCGAGGTCGAGTTAAGGGCCAAGGACGTCAACGCCGCGACCGCGCGACTTGAAGAAGGGGTCAAAGCCCTCCCCGATGATCTCCTCCTCCAATGGTCGCTGATCGATCTCAAGATCCAGGTGGGTCGTCTCGAAGGCCTCAAGGAAATGATTGCCGGCCTCCGCAAGAAACGCGTCGTTCGTGAAGTTGTCGATTATCTCGAAGCCCAACTCCTGTATGCGCAAGGACAATGGGCCATGGCGGCTAGGGGACTCGAGGGGGCGGGCCAGCTTCTGTCACTCAAGCCCGAGCTCGATCGGCTGACGAAACGCACCTACGTCACTCTGGGAGATTGCTACGAGCAGTTGGGCAATCTCGACCAGCGCTACCTCGCCTACCTACGGGCCATCAAGATCGTCCCGTCCGGCGGATTCGATGACCTCGCCGTCTCCGCGAGAACGGGACTGGCAGCCTCCCTGATCGCACTGGGGCGCATCGACCAGGCAATCGAGGAATATCGGAAAAACCTCCTCCTTCCCGAGGCCAACGAGGGAATGAAAGTCGTTTTGGCCCGCCTGTTGATCTTCAGGAACCTGCGACTCTCCGAGGCGAGCCGTCGGTGGGACGAGGTCGAAACATTACTCCAATCGGCCGGCCAGGCGATCCCGGATTCCAGCGAAGTCGTTATTCTCCGTTCGGAAACCCTCGGGGCGCAGCGTCAGCTTGACTCCGCGTGGAAGCTGCTCGAAGAGGCCCGCGACAGGCACCCCGACGAGATCGACTTCTGGATCGCGTTGTCGACGCTCGCAATCCGCCATGCGCGGGATGAGCAGGCACTGCCGATCCTCGACGCCGCCGAAAAGAGGCTGGGCGACCGCATCCAGATCCGCCTGGCACGGGCAAAATACTGGGCGGGGCGTGACGGGGCCGAGGCCTCGACAGCATTGACGAAGCTAGAGGATGGGGCCGAGAAGTTCTCGTCGCAGCAACGATTCCAGTTGTTCAACGGGATCGCTGAGGCCCGCGTCCGGTTGGGCGAGATCAAGCAGGCCATCGCCCTATGGTCGGCTCTGGCCGTCGAGGATCCGAACAACCTCCAGATACGCATGCTCTTGTACGACGCCGCCACCTCGATCGGCAACGACGTCGACGTCGAGGTGGCCCTCGGTGAAATCCAACGGATCGAGGGGGAGGAAGGCTCGATCTGGAGATACGGGCGGGCCCGCCAGTTGATCGGACAGGCGGTTGACAAGAAAGACCTGGTGCTAGTCCAGGCGAGGAAGCTCCTCAACGACATCGGCGTCCGGCGTCCAGCCTGGCCAAGGGTTCCCCTCTCGATTGCCGAGATCGACGACCGTCAGGAACACGCCGACGCCGCTCTGAAGCATTACCAGAAGGCGATTAACCTGGGCGATCGGAGCCCGCAGGCGATCCGCCGCACGGTCCAGTTGCTCTACCAGATCCGCCGCTATGAACAGGCCGACCAGATCCTCCGCCAGCTCCAGCACGAGGTTCCGATGTCATCGGAGATGCAGCGGCTTGCCGCCGACATCTCACTCCATATCCACGACTATTCGCGGGCCCTTGACCTCGCCCGCCGCGCCGTCACGAACGATTCAGCCAACTACCGCGATCACATCTGGCTCGGCCAGCTCCTCTGGACCGTCTCTCGTAAGGACGAGTCGGACCGCCGCAAGGACGAGTCCAAGGCCCACCTCGCCGAGGCCGAGCGTTCTCTCCGGCGAGGTGTCGAGCTCGCTGCCGACAAGCCCGACGCCTGGATCGCGCTGATCCAGTTCCTCTGCGGAGTGAACAACGTCCCCGCCGCCGAGAAAGCGATCATCGATGCCGAGAAGGCGATTCCCTCCGAGGAGAGTGCACTCCCCCTGGCCGTGGCCTACGAATCGGTCGGCCAGACCCAGCGTGCCGAAGTCCTCTACAAAGAAGCTATAGAGCATCGCCCCGAGGACGCGACGGCCGTCCAGGGACTCGCCAATTTTTACGTAAAGCTCAACCGGATCGAAGACGCAAAGCCGTTGCTCTATCGCCTCATCCAGCTAAAGGCGAAGGCACCCGACGACGCGCGATGGGCCAAGCGCATCCTTGCAGTTGCTCTCAGCATGGAGGGCAAAGAGAAGTTTTCGCTCAAAGCTCTCGAAATGCTCAACCTTCCCGAGAATCAGTTCCTCGACTCCAGCAACGAGAACGGGAACGGAAATGATTCCAATAACGGTAACGGCAATATCGAAGAACTCCGGGCCAAGGCCCGCGTCTACGCAAGCCAGCGCAACCGCGACCGCCGTCGGGAGGCGATCCGGATGTTCGACACGATCAACCAACGCGAAGGGGCGAGGGTAGAGGATCGAGTTTTACTCGCCCAGCTCTTCGAAGCCGACGGAAACTGGGCCAAAGCCCGCGACCAGTTCCTGGCGGCGCTTGTAACGGACCCGAATCATGTTGACGCGATGACGGGCTACGCTCGCGGCCTTGTCCGCCGGAAATACAGCGACGAGGCTCGCAAGTGGATCGAACGCCTCACGCGTGCGGTTCCTAACTCGCCGGCCCTCGCAGAACTCGAGGCGCGCCTTGCCGTCCTCGAAGGTAAGCCCGATCGCGCCGTGACGATCATGACCGTGTTCGTCCACAATAACGACGCCCAACTCTTCCCCGTCGCCGCCCTCCTTGAAGAGCTTGCTCTCTTCCCCACCTCCGAAGAACTCTACCGACGCAATGCCGCCCAACCCGGCCAGCCGATGAACGCGCTGATCCTCGCCGAATATCTTGGCCGTCGCGGCCGAACCGGCGAGGCGCTCGACCTGTGCGATCGGGCCTGGACCACATGCCCGGCCGGCCAGGTCTCGGTGTCGAGCCTCCGCGTCTTGTTCACCGCAAACTTCACGGAAGCCGATTCTCGCCGCGTCGCCGACCGTCTTGCCTCCGCAATCAAGGCCGCCCCCGATGACGTCTCGCTCACTTTCTGCCTCGCGAACGTCCGCATCCTGCAGACTCGCTACGCCGACGCCGAGGCAATCTTCCGCAGCGCCTTCGACCGCAATAAGACCAACCCTAGCCCCCTGAATAATCTCGCCTGGCTTCTCGTCATGCAGGACGGCAAAGCCTCCGAGGCTTTGGAGACGATCAACCGCGCCATTGCGATCAGCGGCTCGATCCCCGAATTCCTCGACACCCGCGGCCTTATCCACCTGGCTATGGGCCGGAACGACCTGGCGGTCAAAGAGATTGAGGACGCTGTCGCCGTCGCCCCCAGCCCCGACAATCAATTTCACCTTGCCCAGGCCTACGTCGCCGCCAAGCGGCTTCGCGATGCGTCGGAAGCACTACAGGAGGCCCGAACCCTTGGCCTCAAGCCCGAGACCCTTCATCCCATCGAACGCCGTGCCTACAACCAACTCGTCTTGGCTTTGCCCAAAAAGTGACGGGCACCCCCGCTCAAGCCTTTGCTCTAGGGCCCGCCCGCTTGAGGTCGTCGCTCGCGAGGGCCTCATACGGCCGGAAGTTGTCGCGAAAAAGGCCCGCAAGCCTCTCCGCCATCAGATCAAAGGCAGCGGGATCGGGCCAGGTTGGGCGGGGAATCATTATTTCCGTCGGAACGCCCGGGCAGGCCGTTACCACTTCAAAGCCGAAGACCGGATCAGCCGTCGTCGGGGCATTAGCAAGAGAACCAGCGTATATTGAATCTATAATGGCGCGTGTATGAGTTAAGTTCATGCGATTGCCGATACCATAGGGCCCGCCGCTCCACCCGGTGTTGACCAGCCAGACGTTTGACCCGTGCGTCCTGATCTTCGCCGCGAGCAGCGCGGCATATCGCGTCGGATGCCAGACCATGAATGGGCCGCCGAAACAAGGGGAAAACGTAGCCTGCGGCTCGTTAACACCCATCTCGGTCCCGGCGACTTTGGCCGTATATCCGCTGATAAAATGATACATGGCCTGCGATGGCGTGAGCTTGCTCACGGGAGGGATCACCCCGAACGCGTCGCATGTAAGAAAGATCACGTCGGTCGGGTGGCCTGCGACACAGGGAATTCGGGCGTTCTTGATGAACTCAATCGGATACGCCCCTCGCGTGTTCTGAGTGATGCTCGTGTCGTGGAAGTCGACACTGCGGTCGACTTCAAGCTTCACGTTCTCAAGTACCGCGCCAAAGTGTAGGGCCTGGAAGATGTCAGGCTCACTCTCGTTAGTCAGGTCGATCGTCTTTGCATAGCACCCGCCCTCGATATTGAAGACCCCCGAGTCGCTCCAGCAGTGCTCGTCGTCGCCGATGAGCTCACGTTTGGGGTCGGCTGAGAGGGTTGTCTTCCCGGTCCCCGAAAGCCCGAAGAGAATCGACGACCGGCCCGTCAAGGGGTCAGCGGTCGCCGAGCAGTGCATTGATAGGACGCCCCGCTGCGGCATGAGATAATTCATGATGGTGAATACACCCTTCTTCATCTCGCCGGCGTATTCAGTACCCAGAATCACGACGTCGCCGTCCTCCAGGGAGAGGTCGACACTCGTCTTAGAGGTCATGCCTGCGGTGTGCAGGTTGGCGGGGAACCGGCCGGCGTTGTAGATGACGTAGTCAGGTTTCCCGAAGTCGGCCAGTTGCCGGCGGTCGGGTCGAATCAGCATCGTATGCATGAAAAGAGCATGATATGGACGTTCGGTAATGACGCGAACCTTGATCTGGTGCGCGGGGTCCCATCCGGCGAACCCGTCGAAGCAGTAGAGTCGCTCACGCGTGTTGAGATAATCTTTGGCCCGCTCGCGATTGATCTCGAACGAGGTCGGCTCGAGCGGTATGTTCACCGTTCCCCACCAGACGTCGTTTTGGGATTCGGGTCGGCGAACGATCCGCTTATCCTTCGGCGAGCGGCCGGTCTTCTCCCCCGAATAGGCTACAAGCGCGCCACTCTCAGCGATCCGCGAGTCGCGTTCGTGGCGGATTGCCTCCTCGTAGAGCGTCGAGGGAGGGAGGTTGCGGTAGACGTCGGTGACGGTGATCCCATGCTCGGCGAGGGAAAAGTCTTTGACAATCATCGGAGAATGCCCGTCCTTTAATCAACGTCGATCGCCCGATCGAATCGCGTCTCAATCTCGCCCGGTCTTGCCGCAACGGCGAGCTTACGCGATAGCGTCACCGGCACTCAAGTGCCCGTCCGGGAGCCGGGCGGATGTTACCTGCTCGGCAAATCATGATTCATGCTATAAACGTCACCCATGAACGACGCCGAGCGGGGCATAAGGTTGACCTGGCACTTCGTCACCCTTGCCATCATCGGGGGCCTTCTTGTAATTCCCTTGCCCTCCCATGGGCGTGAGATCAAGTGCCTGTTGGATCTCGCCCATGCACCTGTGTTTGGGTTCCTGGCAATCATGGTCCTGACCGCGTTTCGGGGCCGTTTAGGACGAGTGACGGCGCTGGGCAGCCTCGGCATATGGCTACTCATCGTCCTCTTCGGGGCCGCAATTGAGTTGATCCAAGGTCAAACAGGCCGGCAGCCGAGCTGGGCCGATATCCGGGCGAACGCCTTGGGATCGGCTGCCATGCTCATCGGTTATACGACCGCCCAGGCCGCGTCCCGCTGGGTTCGACTTGCCCGATGGGCGATCGCGGCGGCGGTCTTCGCCATCCCATCGATCCCTCCACTTATAATCCTCGTCGACAGTGCCATCCAACACGCTCAGATGCCCCAATTAGCCTCCTTCGAACAGCCACTCGAACTATCCCGGTGGGAATTCCAAGAATGCAAGGCGACCCGCTCGCGAGAGCATGCCACCGACGGCGTCTGGAGCCTGCGACTCGCCTTGGGGGACGGCCTCTACCCGGGAGCGACCCTCGTTGACCCAGTCCGTGACTGGTCGGGATATCGCTCCTTGGAGTTGGACATCTTTCTCGAAGCCTCGCGGCCGTTGGACCTAGAAGTCAAGGTCGAAGACAAGCAACATCGTGGGGGTCAACAAGATCGGTTCCAGTGCGGGCTCAGGCTATCGCCAGGGCCGAACCATGCCAAAATTTTACTATCCGAAGTCGAACATGGGCCCAATGGCCGTATCATCGACCTCCGTCAGATCAAGAAGCTACAACTCTTCACAGTGGATGATCCGTCTCAGGCGGTGATTTATCTGGATCTTATTAAGTTAAAACCTTAAAGGCTCGGAGACCTGCTTCAGGAATGAGACGAAGGGTGGGCACGGTCTCAAACATTATGTATAGGAACATGGCAGAGCCTAAAATTCTGTTCATTCGTCATCATTCATCGCGCGACGGATGTTCCGACCGTGAGCAGCCAGCAATTTCTGCGGATCGTTTGCATCCCTCAATCTGTCGTGGCAGCGACGCTCATTGAGGCGTCTTATTCAATTTGGCGAGGATTTTCTGCCATCGGGACTGTCGGTCGGTCTGAAGGGCGGCAATCCGGTCTGTTAGAACTTGATGCACCCCAGCATTGGTTCTGGTCGGCTGGCGAGGCGAGGGCGGGTCGTCGACGACGGGAGCTGTCGATCTTTCCGGGTTAAAGGCCAGCGTCGGAGCTGCAGGCTCGATCGTGGTCGGAAGCGGGGCTATAGACTCGTTCGTCCGGCCATCCGAGGGCGGACCGGGAGGGAGGATCTGCGTGTTGGGTGCTGGCGCGGACTGAACTTCGCTGCGAATGCTTGCCTCGGCTTGGAGGGTCTGGAGTTCGTGGGTGATGCGCCGAACCTCGTCGAGTTCCTCGCGGAGGTCGATCATTTGCTCGCGATAGGCCGCGCCAAAGGTCTGAAACATCCCCATCATTGCTTGATGAAACTGCTCGAACATCTGTTGCTGCATCAAGCCAAACTGCTGGACCATTGGCTGCATAAGCGCCTGGATGAACTCGGCCTGACTCGTCGACCGACTGTCGAGCGCCTGATGAACTTGATGCTCAGGATAATGCCATGTGGGCATCAAGGGTAAGGACGACGACGGAGGCGAGGATGGCACCCCAGCCGATCGGTCGAGCCTCGCGGGCGGGACCTCAGCCTGACGTCTCGCGATCGCCCGATTCGGAAACACGGGCCGAGTTACGCTTCGAGTCGCCGAGTCGATCTGGAACCTCAAGATATGCCGGCCGATCCGAAGCTCGTCGCCGTCATCGAGCCTCGCAAACCGAACGTGAATCTCATTCACGAACGTCCCGCCACGTCCCAGAAGGTCGACGACCCAGACTCCCTGCGCCGACCGAAGGAGGCTGCAATGGGCTTTAGAGACGTCGGAGTAGGGGAGTCGGACCCGGCATTCGGATGAGCTGCCCACGAGGGCGAGACCCTCTCCCAGGTGGATCGGCGGCTGTCGCCTGCCCTGATTAACAAACTCGATGGCGTAGCTCGACGTACTGTCGTCTCCGTCGGATGCCCCCCCCGGAAAAGTTGGCCTGCCGGCCTCCTGGCCGCTCTCCTCTCCATCGCTCCACCGGCCTATTTCATAGGGTCCGATGAATATCGAGCGATCTGGGTCGAGCCAGTCCGATTCTTTCGTACCGTCGTCCCACTCTGTTCCGGTCCGACTGCCCAGGTCGATGCAGAAGAGTCGTCCTTTAACGACCTGGAGATAGGCGTGACGCCGGCTGACACGCCAATGATCGAGGAGGAGGTCAGTCGTCGGATGGCGGCCGATGACGACGAATGGCTGATGGAAGACGCGTCTAAGCGGTGCCACCCGGTCAGTCTCCCCCACTGACAGATGCAGCGGACCCGCTGCGTTGCAGGCCTCGGTGAACAATTCGACGGAATATTTGCTCGTCACGGGGGAGATCTCGGGGACTAGCGGGGTTTTGACCGCTCGTCTTTGAGTCGCGGCCCCGTTTCGCAGTCGGACGTCGGGGCAATTTGCATCCCCCTAGTATCCTCACCCCCCGAGTCAAAAAATGCAAATCGTCGGTCGAATTCGGGTCGTGAATTCTAACGAAATCGGACCGGAATCGATCCGCCCCGCTGATACGCGGGCTGTCGGCGGCGAAGTCATCTCGCGGCCGGGGAGGACGTGGCCCTATCCCTGCTCAACGAGGAATTCATTGTGATCCTGACGGAAAGCGCTCCAGATGGGTCTTTCGCCAGAGATACCGTCGCTCCGAGGCCTGCGGCCGGGCTATTCGAGGTGAGCTGATAATTGTCGTTGGATACGTCGGTGAAGCCGATCGTCGCGGTCGTCGTCGGGACCGAATGAATGTCGTTGCCAGCGAGGCCCCTCCATTTCGCCAACGAGATCATTGAGTTGCCCCCGTCGGCCGACTCCATGGCCATCAACGCATTGTTATCGCTGACCAATCCCGGCAGGCTATCCGCAGAGGCCTGAAGCGAGACGAGCCATCGGGGATTTGTATTCACGAGGATGTTATTGCTGACGTTTGTGTTGATCGATCCGTTCTGAAGGTTCAGCGCCGAGCCCCACTTAGAATTGGCGGCCATGATGACCGTGTTGTTCGTCACCGTATCGTTCGTCGACGGGCCGGAGGAATCCTCTTGGAATAGCGAAATCCCGGAGTGATGGTTGTTGTAGAGGAGGTTGTTACTGATTACGGAGTTCCGTACGCCGTCGAGATTGATGGCCGAACCACCATGTACGCCGTTATCGAAGATGACGTTCCCGGTTATCGACGCCCCTGTAATGATCCCGGTCCCACCTTGGGAGGCGTCGCCGTTCATGTGGATTCCACAGCCGCGGTTGCCGAAGACGACGTTGTTCGCCACGGTGGGGTTCACCGCGCTATTGGACACGTAGATGCCGTGCTCCTTGGTCGAGTGCGAAGCGACGTTGTTCTGGATCAAGACGTTCGTGTCAAAACTGGTAAAGATTCCCCAACGGCTGTTGCCGTCGGCGATGTTGTTCTGGATGACGACATGATCGCCGCCCGTCGATCGAATTCCGGCGCGACCCATACCCGTGACGGTGAAGCCCTGAATTGTAATCCAACTCCCGCCTTCGATATCGATGCCGTCCCTGGTTTTGGGGTTTTTCGTATTGATGATCGCCCCCGGCTCTCCGATGAAAGTGATCGGCTTGCCGGGGAGTCCGCTCTTGGGCGTATCCCAGCCCATAACGAATCCGGCATATTTCCCGGACGCGACGTCCACTATATCGCCCGCGACCGCCACATTCGCTGCTTTCTGGAGGGTCTTGTAAGGCGCAGCGGCAGTGCCGGTCCCCGAGTCGCTGCCCGTTGGCGAGACGAAGAGGGTGCTCAAGACTTGCCGTGTCTCAAGCGGTTCGAAAGTCCAGAAACGATGACGCTTGACACGGATCTTCGTGCGCATAGCGATGCTCCCACCAGAAGCCCGGAAGGGCGTTCCGTCTTAATCACAGATGCCGATAGCTCGAGGTGTTCATCCTCGACTTAATCTTGAGCGAACTCGCAGGGTCATATCACCGTCGATCGACCCACCATTTCAATCGTACGTCGAAAAGTCGGGTTCCCGGCCGTTGGACCATTAAGATTTCCGAAAGGAAACACATCCAGTGATAAAAAGCATCGCTCCGGGTTTGAGACTGGAGGATGCTTCCACATCGTTCGACAAGTTTCGACAGACAAATCGCTTCGGGTCAGCTCGCCTCGACGGTTCGTCTCAGCCCGTCCTCGAAGTCAACGACAGGTCGGTACCCGATCGCGGCGGTGATCCGTTCCAGACTCGCCTGAGAGTCGCGGACGTCTCCGGCCCGCGTCTCTCGGAACTCTGGCTCGATGGAGGTGCCGTAGATGTTGTTTAAGGCCGCGACAAGGTCGAGCAAGCTGATTCGGCCGCCGGTGCCGACGTTATACGCCTCGCCCATGAGCGGTGATGGGTTCTTCATTGCCAGGAGGTTGGCCGTAACAGCATTGGCGACGTAAGTGAAGTCCCTCGTCTGCGTCCCGTCGCCGAAGATGACAGGCCGTTCACCCTGGCCCATTTTCTTAGAGAACACCGAAATCACGCCGCTGTATTGGCTCGACGGATCCTGCCTCGGCCCGAAAATATTGAAGTAGCGGAGGCTGACGGCGTCGAGGCCCATCGTTCGGGCATAGACGCGGACATAGTGCTCCCCCGCGAGCTTTCCCGCTGCATAGGGGCTCAATGGGCGAGGGAACATCCCCTCGTGCTTTGGCAGTTCCTCCGTATCACCGTACGCGCTACTTGATGCGGCAAACATGACCCGTTTCGTCCCGGCCAGTCGGGCGGCCTCCAAGACATTCAGGGTCGTGGTCGGCCCAGACGCGTGAGATTCGAGCGGCTCTCGCACGGATCGAGGCACGCTCGGAATTGCCGCCTGGTGGAATACGTATTCTGCCCCTTCCATCGCATGTCTCGCGACATCGAACGAGGAAAGGTCGCCCTCGAGCCATTCGAAACGGCCGTTCAGGTGGTCCAGGTTGGATCGACGGCCCGTCGCGAGGTTGTCAACGACTCGGACGGGACGACCCTCCGCCAGGAGTGCCTCGACGAGATGCGACCCAATAAACCCGGCCCCGCCGGTGACAACCACTAAACCTGTCCCTGATCGCCCTTGCTGATCCATGTCCGAAGCCCCGCTTCCGTATTTGAGGTACGTCACAGAATGAAGGCGTAAGAGTTAAGAATTTGGCTCGCGATGTGCATGTTACAAGATTGTTTCTATTATAGATGCACCGGGTTGCAAATCCGCGAAGTCGGTGGCCGCGCTAATGGGTGGTTCCCACTCAATTATCGACCCATTGATAACAAGCTAATACTTGTCGAATAGTACGATCTTTTTCTTTTTGTTTACAACTCTCGGGCATAAATACACGCCTCAGCCACTTAACGGTCAACTTTCCGGAGCATTCGCGTCGAATATGCATTAAGGTAATTATGGTCTAGGCACGCCGTCAGCATCTACTATTGAAAACTTGGAAGCCAAGGCCCGAAACGAGGCGGCTTATGCTTGATATCATGAGCTTTAGGCGTGCAGACATCCGCACGAACCTTTCGGTCCACCTGGCCGACGGTCAGGCATGGCCTCTCCCCGATCGAGCCGCGACCGTCCACCCAGCTCATGTCTACGAAGCGTTATTAGATTCAATCGTCGCGGCAGATGATCAGAACGAGATGCTTCGTGCCGAACTGGCGTTAGGTATTTATCTTATTGTCTCGAATTACGACCTTCCCCCCCTAATCCTCGGTGCCTTGCTCGAATTCCCCAAGAACGATCCGGGACTGACCCGACACCAGACGGAGTTGCACACGTTGGCCATGGAGCACATTCGTGCTTATCGCCGTTCGAGCGATGCGTCGATTCTTCCCTTGCACGACCCTCTAATAGTTCGCCGTTTCGGAATCTTCGGTCGCGTTCGAGCATTGATGAGGACTTGGACGAAATTTCGAGACCGTCATTGTTTTTGAACCATTCTCTTTTTTATGTTGTTTTACTACGCGGCTATATTTACCAATGTACGTGCTTCCGACCCGACGAAGGTCGTCCGTCGCTCCCTCTTCTGGCATCGAGACCTTCAAGACGGATCAGGCGTCTCGATGAGGCGACTTGATCGTCGCACTCCGAGGGCCATCGATGCGCCGATCGCAACCGACACCGCGATGAGCAAACGAGCCATCAGACGTGAGCCCGCAGATGTCGAGACCGGCCCCCCCGTGTCGTCACTGGCGAAGAAGATGGCCCCGCTCATTTCAAAGATAACTGCACCGAACAGGGCCCCAAGTAGGCCACCGGAAACAACACGACCGAAGCGAAATGTACCGCCGCCCAGGCCGACGGCTAGAGCAATCGCCGCCGTCACGCCCAAGCAGCCCCAAATAACGCCGTGCATGAAGAACGAAGGTATCAGGTCGATCGAGAATGAATCTCGGACCCGGTAGAAGATCGGGACTACTACATAGGAAGCGCCAAAGCCGACGACCGCCCCGCAGACCATCCCGAACAGACCGACCCGCACCCCCCGACGCGGCGACCCACTTGCCAGGCCGCCGACGATTCCTAAGGCCAGGCCCAGGCATCCACCGAAGACGCCATGCAGCCGAGCCACGGTCGATACCTCGGCCACCTGGAGTGTCTGCGACGTCGCGACGGTGCCTGGTGTCCCCATCGTCATCACGACTCGCTTTTCCGCCTCCACCCACATCGGTTTCGTCTCTCCGATGAGCCAGGCGGCCAGGCCGGCGGCGGTCGCGGCCGAAAGAGTCCAAGCCCATAGCCGGCGCGAGTCGTTCGAGGTCATGGAGATACCTTCTTCCCTTGGATATTATGCCCGGCCCCTTGCAACCGAATGGGAGCCGGTTCGCCCTCGATCAGACGATACGCCTGATCGCCAGTCAACGGGCCGTATCGGTCGACGCGGCCTGAAGGCCAGCGGACTTCAACCCCTTCAACTCCGGCTTCCCTGCCCAGGCCGAAGTGAAGCCGAGGATCGGAACTCGACTGGAAGCTGCCGCCCCCATAGCGCCAGGCACGACGCTCACGCCCCCCAGCCTTGACCGTGACGACCGCACCGACGCCGTCGCGATTCGACCTCGTCCCTTGGAGTCCGAACGTGATGAAATGGCTCGGCGCCGATCGGTTGTGCAAGAAGGCCAGGGGGCTTTTCTGGGGAACGAGAATCGCGTCGACACGGCCGTCATTGTCTAGATCGCCCGCCGCCAAGGCCCGCGAAACGCGAGGCACGGTCCAGGGAGCCCCCGCCGCCGCCGTGGCGTCGGTCAGACGACCGTCTTCGCCACCAATCATGAGCAGTGTCGGCATATCATAGGGATAATCGGGCCTGTCGTCGTTGACGTGACCATCCGCCGTAGCAAGGTCGAGATAACCATCATTGTTGGCATCGAAGAGGATAATCCCGAACCCAAGCAGAAAGCGGCTCGGTCCGGCAAGGCCGATCGAAGCGGTCTGGTCTCCGAACATGCCACCACCGAGGTTGCGGAAGAACGTGGTCGACTCGCCGTAGAAATTGGTGACGAGCAGGTCGATCCGGCCGTCACCATCAAGGTCGCCGCAGGCCGTCCCCATCCCGGCCTGGAACGCGCCGCCGGCGTTGCAGGCGACGCCGTTTGAGGTTCCCATCTCTTCGAACTTCATGCCGCCGAGGTTGTGCCAGAGGTAGTTGGCCGTCGTGTCGTTGGCGACGAAGAGGTCGACCAGGCCGTCGTTGTCGACATCGGCCGCGACGACACCCAGGCCCCGGCCCTCCTTATCGACGATCCCAGCTTCCGCTGTCACGTCGACGAATCGCCCGGCATCGTTGCGAAAGAGGTGATCGGGTAGGGCGGAGAAGAGGCGGGGTGTGCAGTAGTTATATTTCTGATCAGGTTCACTCCGCCCGGTGGCTGGGCTGGAGGTGACGCGGTTGCAGAGCAGGGGATGCTCGGCGTCGAACGGGAGGTAATGACAGACGTATAGGTCGAGGTCACCGTCGTTGTCGAGGTCGGCGAACGCAGCCGACGTCGGCCAGTCGCGATCCCCGCCCAGGCCGGCCTTCTCGGTGACGTCTTCGAAGGTTCCGTCGCCCCGGTTTCGATACAGGACATAGCCGTGCCATCGGGTGAGAAAGAGGTCGGGATGGCCATCGTTGTCGATGTCACCGACGGTGACGCCGTGCCCGAAGCCGCGAGGCATCTGCGCGATCCCCGACCGTTCGGTCGCGTCCTCGAAAGTGCCGTCGCCCCGATTGCGGAACAGGCGATCGCCGGTATTGGGCTGGTCGGCCCTGGGCGGGAACACGCCCCCCTGGACCACATAGACGTCCATCCAGCCGTCGCCGTCGTAGTCGAGCACGCCGACCCCGCCGCCGGTCGTCTCGGGGATCATCCGGAGCGGCGAGCGGCCGTTATCGTAGACGAACCGCAGGCCAGCGACGTCGGCATCGTCGGCGAACCGGGGCACGGCCGCCGTGACTTGCGGTGCGATCGGACTCGCGCCTCTCGCAACGACCTTCAGGTGAGGGCCGACGTCGGAGAGAAGGTCAACGAGTCTCGCGCCTGAGGAGGGCAGGGGCGTCTCAGACGGTTTGCGGAGCCTCGCCAGAGCATCTCTGGCAGACCGGTCAGTGGGTGAGAATGCCGACCGCAGGGTCCACCACCCCGTCGCCTCGAATCGCCGCCCCAGTGATTCCGATAGGCGCCCCAACTCCGAGAAGAGAGGCGGGGTGATCTTGCCGTCAATCAGGTAGCGATAACGGTCCTTGGCCGCGTCGAGTTCTGACTTGCGACGGCGGTAGTCCCGCGCCTGATCACGCTGGCCGCCGTCCCACATCAGGGTCGCCAGTCGATCGAAGGCCTGCGTCTCGCCGGGGACGAGGGCGATCAACCGTTCGAGCGCGAGCCGCTCCGTCGTCAAGTCGCCTCGATGGGACGCGAGCCAGGCACGCAAGTCGAGCTGCTCGTCTTCAGTAAAAAGGTCGGCGGGCAGGTGAGTCACGGCCATCCGCGCCTCGGCAAGGTCGTCAACTGCCCTGGCCCGGTCGAGCCGGGCACGCCAGACCGCCGGGTCTTCGGGCCGTCGCGAGGTGCAACGGCGGAGCCAGTCGGAGGCGACGTCGAACCGGCCATCCTGCATGGCAAGCCTCGCTCTCGCCAGCCAGACCCGGTCGTCTTCAGGAGCCAGTTCCGCCGCATGCTCGACCTCGGCACGGATGACTTCGACGAGGATCACGGCGTTGTCGACCCGCCAATGATTGCTCAACTCGACAACCGGGTCGTTCGCCGACCGCCATCCGTCCTCGATCAGCCGACGCACCGCATCGCGTCGACCTTCCCAATAATAAAGCTCCGAGAGGGTGTGCCTGACCTCGTCCTGAGCACCGGGTCGTTTCCGCAAGGCTTCGAGGAGCGATTCGGCATCGGAGAATCGCCCCAGGTCACCCACCAACGTACGCGCATGGGCCAGGCCCGCACGGAGGAAGAACGGTGATGCGTCGTCCGTTCCGATGCGTGACCAGGTCGCCAGTGCAGATTGGATGTCCCCAGCCGCGTGTTCGCACACGCCGAGACGATAGAGAACCTCGGGGTCGTTCGACCATCGCGAGGGAACCTGGTCGAGCCATCGCCTCGCCGCCTCAAACTGACGATCCCTGTCCATTAGCCGCTGAACCCGCTCCATCCCCTCCCTGTGACGCCAGCCGACAACGACACGCCACCCCCCCCAGACAGACGCGACGAGCGTCAGGGCCAGACAGGTGATCCAGGTTCGTCGACGGCTCATCACAATCCTCCAGCGCGCGAAAGCGGCCGAAACCTTGCGAGTTCCGGCCGCCCGTTCGATCATCGGCGACCAATCAATTCTTCTTGGCCGCGCTCTTATCCATTCCCGAATTCGCATTTTTCATCATGTCGGCCGTATTCTTGCCAAAATCGGGATTGTTCACGTCGGCAGCCTTCGCGGGAGCGTTGGGCTGCTCCTCGCCACCACAACCAGCGACCGATGCCGCCAGGAAGGCGACGAGAAAGGCATGACGAAATCGGAACACTGGGTCGTCTCCTAGGGGGATATTTACATTCAGAGTCACTGAAGCAATGGTCAAGCCGATCAATACGCGTCGGAACTAAGGACCTCGTTCAAGGCGCGGCTACCGAGGCCCCACCAGACAGTCGGGGCGATGCTATCTTTGATGAACTTCACGGAACCGTCGGCCATGCAGATATTCACGCCACCCGAGTGGTTGCTCGTCGCCGTGATGGCGTCGTTGAAGCCGCCGGGGGCTCCTCCAAATGAGTTTGACGAGACACACGAGGAGGTGTTCGGCGTCATGACGTGATTATAGGCGTTGAAGTGAAGAGTTCCCGCATGGCTACCGCTCCAACAGGCACCGGACCATTGGGTCGGGTTGGTCGGCTGGGTTGATGCAGGCAAGCCCTTGCACGCCGAGATGAATTGCGGGAGCACGGTCGCTGCCTGGGTGGGCGCGTCCCAGGGCACCGACGTGCTAACCGCAAACGAGGCGCGATTGCCCATCGACGTCCCGGGGCGCACCGAAACGTTGCCGTTCAAACCAACCAGCTTCTCGCTGAACATCGCAGTGTTGCTCGTGCCGTCGGTGATCGACTCGACACCGACGATCCCGGTCCGGCCCGTGGCATTCGTATAACCCGGGAGGTTATTGGGATCACTGCTGATCGGAATGATCGGGCCGGACCACGACGCCAGCGTGGCGGGACCGCCGAAGTTGGCGTGATAATTCGTGAATGCCGTCGAGATCCACGGCCCAGTACGGATGCTCTCCGACGGGCAGACCAGGGTGCTGATCTTGGTGCTGCTGATTGTATTGACGTTCGGGCCGGCATAGGCCCCAAACGAGTAGTTCGCCGCGTTGAACAGCGGCGTCTGTTCCATATAGCCGAGCAGGCCCACCGCCCATCCCAAGGGCCAAGGACCACCAGGCTCACTCGGGCCATTGGGAGCGGTGCCAAAGTTGCCGAACAGGATCGGCAGACAGTTATTCGTCGAAATGTAATTGTGGACGCCCAAGCCCAACTGCTTGAGGTTGTTGATGCACTGGGCGCGGCGTGCCGCCTCGCGAGCCGCCTGAACGGCGGGCAAGAGCAGCGCGATCAGCACGGCGATGATCGCGATGACGACCAGCAGTTCGATCAGGGTAAATCCACGACGCTTCGGAGGCATGAGCGACTCTCCTCAAAAAAAGAATGACCGCAGTCGCTTTCGACACGCTCGACGGAGCGACCGAGGACCAGAATGACTGAAAGAAAATGACAACGGCGGCAGGACTTCGCGACGCACCTTCACAGAGAAGAGCGTCGTCGGAGCTGTGACGGGCCGAAAGCCCTGCTAAACGAACTCGATCGAACGAAACTTGAATAAACAGATTTGAATACTGCTGACTTCGATATTATATATTAAACAACAGGGACACAAGAGGGCCTGGAGAAATATTGCCCGGCGAGAGCGGCTTTGAATTCAAATTGTGACAATATTTTCGGCATCATCCATGATGGCGTGCACGAAAGCCTTCGCCCCTATTGGGACCGAATACGAAATGACCATAAGGCCTAGTTCAACCGCCCCGGATAGTCTGACGGGCGGCCCGCTCTCACGCGGGGGTTTGCGCCGGCAGGTCACTTCGCGGATTCTCTCTGCCGTCTTCCAGGGCCGCTTCATATCCGGTCAGCGTCTGATCGTCCAGAGGCTTTCCGAACTCTACAAAGTGAGCCCGACGCCGGTCCGCGAGGCACTCGTGGAACTTTCATCGCTCGGAATCGTCGAGCTACTGCCAAACCGGGGCGCGGCGGTATTGCCCTTCAGTGCCCAGCAGGTCCGGGAGATCGGGCAGATCCGCCGTGTCCTCGAAGTCGAGGCGACGCGATGCTCCAGCGGGCGGATCGACCCCGCCGCGCTTATCGCCCTCGAACACGACATTGGCATTTTGCAGGCCCGGCCCGCCGACGAACTTCGCGACCGAGACGCCCGCCTCTGCGATACCAGGCTCCACGGGCTCATCGCCGACTCTTGCGGTAGCGCCCGGCTCACGGCCGAGATATCCCGCTATCTCACGCTCTTCCGGACACTCCGCGACGTCTCCCATTCGCGAGACGCTGAGACCAACTACTCGCGTTCCGACGACATCCCCCAGCACCTCGCCATCCTCGCCCCGCTGCGAAAAGGCGACGGCGAGGGCGCAGCCCACGCGATGGACGCGCACATCCGTTCGTCCACTCGAGCGGTCGAAGATGTTTTATTTTCGGCCCCGTCTGGAGACGCAGCGTCCTGACGCCCTTCGAGATGGCCTCAAGACATGGTGCGGCCCCGGCCATCTTCAGCCGTGCCGCACCGTGCGCCGGGGTGTCAGGCCGCCATGGCAACCGTTTCGCGGACATCCTTGACCGCATCACGGGATCGACGCCCGGAGCCATTAGGGGCACCATACAAAACCCCGGGCCGAAGCGATAGGGGCAGCTGACCTGACTGATTTAACTCCTCACGTCACGACTTATGCTTTGTGAACATAATCACCATTATCGGACACGGTATTAGCAGTCGAATCTTGGCCCCGAGATGCCCACTTTGTCGCAGTCCAAGCCGTCGAGACGAACACGAATCGCTCTCCCTGTTCGGAGGCGAGTGCCGTCCAGCATCAGGCATCTCGATGGAATGGCTCGCGGATCGAAGCGAGCAAGATTCTCAAACTGTGGAGAAACACGCCTTCGGATCATCTGGGCGGGGTCATCGCATCGGTCTGGGCACGATATAGATTGGCGAGCCCGGGTTGACCGGCTTTCTCG
This sequence comes from Isosphaeraceae bacterium, assembly GCA_025356435.1. Lineage (GTDB taxonomy): Bacteria > Planctomycetota > Planctomycetia > Isosphaerales > Isosphaeraceae > CAMFLR01. Next base: position 91,977 of record JANXSY010000173.1, read on the forward strand.
TAATGGGCGATGAGCAACCGGCAGGCCTCCGGATGACCGCGATGGTTCCGCAAGATTGTCTCAGCCCAGCGGACGCCCTCGCTGGGCTTACCGTGGGCGAACATCCAGCCTGCGATCTTGAGCTGGGCGTTGAGGTTGTTCGGGGCGCGGACGAGCTGCGTCTGGGCGGCGAGCAGATCGCCGAGTTCGGCCCGTAGTTGCGTTGCCCTCGCCTGCTCAGCCCTCGCCTCATCGGTGTGCCCGAGTCGCGTCAGCACCAGCCCCCGACTGTGTCGCGTTTCGAGGTCGAACGGGTCGGCCGCCGCCGCGAGGTCGAGTTGTTCGATCGCCGCAGGGAAATCTCCGCGACGGATCAACAGGTCGGCGATCGCCCGATGGATGATGGGGTCGCCCGGAGCGAGCGCTGCGGCACGTCGGAGTCGCTCCATAGCCGTGTCAGCCTTCCCCATCTCGGCATCGTTCCGGCCGGCACCGAGATGGCCTGCGGGGTCGTCGGGGCGGAGTTCGAGATAAGACGCGTAAGCGGCGGCCGCTTCGACGTTCCGGTGCGCCTTACGCAGTTCCTCGGCCAGCCCGATCCGCGCCGGGGCAGACCGGGGGTCACGGGCGAGGGCCTCGCGATAATCGTCGAGCAGGCGGGCCGAGTTATTCGTCCGCGAATCGACCTCCGCCCGCCACAAGTAGGGTTTGGCATCGCCGGGCGCGTCCAGCATCCATCGCGTGATGACGGAGGCGGCACGGACCATGTCGTACGTCTCTAGATAGATTCGCGCCAGGGTTTCGTCGAGCAATACGTCGGGCTCGCCGTGGGCGTTGAATTCATCGCGAAGCATGGGTTCCGCTTCGGCGAGTCGCCCCCCCTGCCCCATTGCGATAGCCCGGACGACCTCGACCCTATGGCGATCGGCACCGAGTGCATCGGCTTTCCTGAGCGCTTCAGACGCCTCTGCCGGGCGGCGCATCGCCAGCCCGATCCGAGCCTTCCAGAGCCAGGCCTCCCCCGATCCCGGCCGCCGGTCAATCCAGCGCCCGGCCGCCGTCCATGCCGCCTCCAACCGCCCCGCGCGATAGTCGGCCCCGACCCACGCCTCGTCCCTCCCCGCGAGAAGGCCCCAGGCCGAGAGTCCGGCAACTATCACCGCCGCTGCTATTGCGACGACTTGACCGATCCGTCGCATCCTGCGGGACTCGTCGGACGGCTTTGTTATCAGTCGATCGATCATGAATGGACGACTCGCGACAAAGTCTCGACACGAGCGATTGTTTCCTGCGCCCGGTCATCTCGAGAGTTTATCAACGTCCGGACGGAAGTTTGATATCAGTGGCGCAGAAAAAAACAAATCTTGTTGAACCAATCAGAAATTCTCTTGCCACGCCCAGACTGATCTGTCACCCTCCGAGACGTCTGTCTTAATATTCTTCTCATCGTCACGGTCGTTAACACGGAGTACCATATCATGGGCAATGGATCCTATCGGAGCCGACGTGCGTTCACGCTTATCGAACTCCTCGTCGTCATAGCCATCATCGCTGTCCTGATCGCCCTGCTGCTTCCGGCAGTTCAGGCCGCACGAGAGGCGGCACGCCGGTCGCAATGCGTCAATAATCTGAAGCAACTCGGCTTGGCCGTTCACAACTACCATTCGACTCACAACGTCATACCGGCCGACGGCGTCTTCCTCGGCCCGGCTTACGGCCAGTCCGTGGGCGCGAGCGATGGCTGGGGCTGGAACGCGAGCTGGGCGGTGTCTATCCTGCCGAACATGGAACAGACACCCCTCTACAACGCCTACAACTTCAACCGATCTGCCGACTTGCCGCAGAATAACACTGTCGGATTCACCCTAATTGGCAGCCTCATCTGCCCCTCAGATAGCATTAAACAGCGTCCCGCCGACCCATGGGGCCCAAACAGCTACCACGGCAACCACGGCGGCCCCGGCATCGTGAGCAACTGGTCGGGCACGATCGTACAGAATTTCACGAACAATCCGCGGGCCTGGTGGGGTGCCGATGCCCAGATGGCCTACTTTGGGTTTGAATCCGTGACAGACGGAACTTCGAACACCGCGCTGTTCAGCGAGCGTCTACTGGGCCTCTCTGGCAACCCCGTCACCTACACCGGGTCGCCCACCGGGAAGCGTGGCATTTACTCGGCCAGTTACAACGGCGCGGTGAACCAGGGGCCGACGGCCAATCCCCTCGCGGCTGTCGCGGCCTGCAAGAGCGTTCCTTCATCCCAGGCCTCGGGCGGTTCGTATCTGAGTGGAGCCCACTTCTCGCTGTCATACCCGTGGCACACCTCGAACACCGCTTACAACCACTTCAATACGCCCAACGGCACCTCGTGCTATGCGGCGAGCGGCGACGGCGTCGGTGTCAATCCCTGGGGTGGGACCGGCGGAATGATCACGGCGACCAGCAACCATTCCGGCGGCGTAAACGTCGGCATGACTGACGGCTCCGTCCGGTTCATCAAGGACTCGATCTCTCCGACCACATGGTGGGCCATTGGCACCAAGTCCGGCAACGAGACGGTCAGCTCCGACTCGTATTGATCTAGCTCAATCGCAGAAGCCATTTCGTGCTCTCGCCCCGCCCGCCGAACAGGTGGGCGGGGCGAACCCGTCTTGCAGTCCGACGCAATTTCGGGACGTCTCTCGCCCGACGTTGGAGTGGATCACCCTCTAGAAGGATTACGATTCGATGCGACGTTCCACGAAACTGTTCATGCTCGCCGTCATGACGCTGGGGACAATCGGTTGCGGAGGGAGCGAACTCACCGAAGGCGTCCCCAAACAGGTCGATATGACCAAGACCTATACTCCGGCCGCCACATTGCCTAGCATGACGCCAACAGACCAGCAAAAAGCCAAGGCGGCTGCGGCCGCACCGATCGCAGCACCGAAATGACCAGGGCCCGCGAAGACCGTCCGGGATAAAGGTCATGACGAAGCGTCAACGCACGCTCGGTATCTTCGCGGGGCTGATCGTGGTCTCGCTCGTCGGGGGGTTCGTCTGGGTCGACCAGTCCCGCCGGCATGAGCGTCGGTTTGCAGCGGAAATGGAACTCGCCCGACGAGACATTCAGTCCGGGCTTTTCGGCACCGCGATGGTGCGGTTGCAAGGCTTGGCCTCGGAGAAACGGTTCGGGATCTTCCCCGGACCTGGACCCGAGGTCGAGTACCAACTTGGCGTCTGCGAGCTCGCCCTAGGCAGGGGAGACCGCGCTGTCACAGCGTGGGATCGGGTCCCGCCAGGCTCAAAATGGTACGTCCAGGCGGCGGTCGCACAGGCGACATTTCTCATCAACTCCGGACGCTATCGGCCGGCCGAGAAGACGCTCGAGCGGGCATCCTCTGAGTCACACGACCCTGGAGACCGGCTGCAAGTCGGCCGTACCCTATCGCGGCTCTATCGCTTCGAGGGAAGGGTCGACGACATCAGACGCGTGCTCCGCGCGACGTTCGACGTCTCCGACGATCGGCCCGGCCTGCTCAGAGAACTCTGGCTGCTCGACAACTCGCCTCAGCCGGTCGAGGCGTGGCAATTCTCGCTCGAGAAGGCCGACCCCAACGACGACCGCGTCTGGCTCGGTCGCGCTGTCGTGGCAACCTTGACCGGACAGTTCACGGAGGCGAAGAAGCAGCTCGACTCCTGCGAGAAGTCGAGGCCCGACGACCCAGCCGTTTGGCGAGCCCGACTCGCGCTTGCCCTCGCCTCAGATGACTCGACCGGCGTCTGGCTTGCGGCGCGGCACATTCACGTCGACCTCTTGGAGCCGACAGAGCCGCTCGTCGTGCGATCCTGGTTGCTCGCTCGAGGCCCTGACCGCGATGCCGAGCGGAAGGCCCTCCTTGACCTGATCGCAGCCGACCCTACACGCGCCCAGGCCCTCGATCGACTCGCCGCTATCGAGCTCGAGGCCGGCCATCGAGGTGACGCCGAGGCCCTCCACCGCCGCAAGGCCGAAGTCGACCAAATCAAAGACCGGGTCCGCAAGCTCCTGCTCTCCGAAGGCGACCTCTCGCCTGCCGCGCCGGAGCTTACCTCGCTGGTCGCCCGGCTCGGACGGTCATTCGACGCGGCGGGATGGTCGATCGTCGGCAAGGTCGGACCGTCGTCTCTCAGCCCCGAGCCCGGTCGCCTCGCCATACCCGCGTTATCGTCCGTTCTTCTCTCCGATCGGCTCAACGAGGCGGGCCTTAAGCCGGATCGAGTCGTCTCGTCGACGACGGGAGAGGCCCGCGCCAAGAGTGGCCCTCGACCGAAATTCACCGACCAAGCCGCGGCCGCCGGCCTCTCGTTTTCCTTCGACAACGGACAGACTCCGCTCTGCCAGCTCCCCGAGACCATGTCGGGGGGGATTGGCGTGCTCGATTTCGACGGTGACGGCTGGCTCGACGTCTATCTTGTGCAAGGCGGGCCAATCGCCACCGTTTCACCTCCACCGGCCGGCGCGGTGACTAACGGCGATCGGATCTTCCGCAACAATCGCGACGGGACCTTCCACGACGTAAGCGTCGCCTCGGGGCTCGCCGGATTCTCGCGTGACTACAGCATGGGCGTCGCGGTGGGCGACTACGACAACGACGGACGCCCCGATCTCTTCGTCAGCCGTCTCCACTCCTACGCTCTCTATCACAACGAGGGCAACGGCACGTTTCGCGACGCCACGACCGTCGCCGGCCTGGGCGGTAGCCGCGACAACCCGACCTCGGCCGCCTTCGCCGATCTCGACGGTGACGGCGACCTCGACCTTTACGTCTGTCATTACATGATATGGGACTCGGAGAACCCTCGCCTCTGCAAGAACCCAAAGGGGGGATATTTTTACTGCGACCCGAGCAAGGTTGACCCCGCCCCCGATCACCTCTTCCGCAACGACAACTGCCGTTTCGTCGATGTGACAAAGGAAGCCGGCATCGTCGACACCGACGGTCGGGGCCTCGGCGTCGTCGCGGCGGACCTCGACGGCGACGGCCGCGTTGACCTCTATGTGGCCAACGACGGCACGGCCAACTTCCTGTTCCGAAACCTCGGCGGCCTCAAGTTCGAAGAGATCGGCCTCGTCGCGGGGGTGGCTGCGGGCGAAGACGGAGGATACCAGGCGAGCATGGGCGTCGCTTGCGGAGATTACGACGGCGACGGGCGACCCGACCTGATCGTCACCAATTTTTACGGCGAGTCATCGACCCTTTACCAGAACCTGGGCAAGGGGTTCTTCCGCGACCAAACCGCCGCCTCAGGCCTCGGCATGGCCACGCGATACCTGCTCGGCTTCGGCACGACCTTCGCCGACTTCGACGACGACGGTCATCTCGACCTCGCGACCGTCAACGGCCACGTTAACGACAATCGGCCATATTATCCCTTTGCGATGCCTGCTCAGATCCTCTTGGGCACCGGTAGCGGTCGCTTCGTCGATGCGACCGAAGACGCAGGCGACGTCTGGAGCAAGCCTCGGGTTGGGCGGGGCCTTGCCGTCGCCGACCTCGACAACGACGGACGACTCGACGCCCTGATCCTTTCCCATGACGATCGACTTGCGTATGCCCGCCAGTCCGGCTCCGTCGGCGTTAATCGTTCGATCACCCTCCAACTCGAAGGCCGGGCCTCGAACCGTGACGGAGTCGGTGCCAGCGTCGAGGTCAACGCCGGAGGTCGTCGTCAGGTCGTCCAGCGTTTTGGCGGGGGGAGTTATCAGTCCGCCGGCGATCCCCGCCTTCACATCGGGATAGGAGCGGCGACGAAGGTCGACTCCGTCGAAGTCCGCTGGCCCTCCGGCCGGGTCGACAGGTTCAGCGACCTCCGCACCGGGGCGGGATATCGGCTCCGCGAGGGAGAAGGCGCCGCCGTCCCTCTGGAAGGGTTTTCCGGGCGTTGACGCGACCGACCCGCGAGTGTTCTGATGAACGGCCGAATCGCAAGCTGTAACCTCTCGGGCCCGCGCACCGGACCGGGACGTTTCACCGGATACTGACGCGAGCGATAGGGTTTTGATCATGCGACGCACCCGACCGACGATCTTCGCCCTCGCAATCCTAATCTCGGCCCCCCTCGCCGCCCCGGGCCAAGATGACGGCCCGAAGGCCGGGCGTGCTGTGCCTCTCAAGGTCGGCGACCGTGTCGTCCTCACCTTCGGCGCGAATCTCCGGGCGACCAAGGAGGGGCCAGCCCCAGTCCTCCAGCCCCCTGCCCCAGGCGACCACCGCAACGCCTTCCGCGTCTATCGCGTCGAGCGGGTCGAGGTCACGTGGGCCTGGCTCCAGGCCGAACTGGACGGCGTCTCTGGTTGGGCTGAGGCTGCAGAGACGATGTCGATCGATCGGGCGTTCGAACGCGCCTCGGAGGAGATTCTCGCCAATCCCGACAACTCAGGGTCGTTCATCAATCGGGCGATTCTCTGGTCGATGAAGGGGGAAATTGACCTCGCCATCGCCGACTACGACGAGGCCATTCGCCTCGACCCGGTCAGCACGACCGCCCTGAATAATCGCGGCAGCCTCCGTCGGCTGAAGGGCGAGACCGATCGCGCCATCGACGACTTCACCGCCGTCCTCCGCATTGACCCCTCCTACGCCGCTGCCTACTGCAACCGGGGCATCACCTGGAAGTCGAAAGACATCGCTCGCGCCATCGACGACTTCACCAACGCGATTCGCATCGACCCGGAATACGCGATCGCTCACAACGGTCGCGGCAACGCCTATCGCGAGAAGAAGGAACTCGACCGCGCCATCATCGACTTCACCAAGGCGATTCAGATCGAACCGCGCTATTCCCAGGCGTATGCCAACCGTGGCATGGCCCATCGCGCCAATAACGACTTCGCACTCGCAATCAACGACTATTCGGAAGCGATCCGGATCGAGCCCAAGAATGCCTGGGCCCTCAACAACCTTGCCTGGCTGCTTTCAATCTGTCCCGAGTCCAAGTCTCGCGACGGCAAGCGGGCCATTGAGGCGGCAACCCACGCCTGCGAACTGACCAAATGGAAGAATCCAAACAACATTGACACCCTCGCCGCCGCCTGCGCTGAGACCGGCGACTTCGATTCGGCCGTTCGCTGGCAGGAAAAGGTCCAGCCCCTCTTCGCAGACGAGGAAGCCCGTAAAGGCGGCAAGGAACGGCTTGATCTCTACAGATCCGGGAAGCCCTACCGCGAGTTGGTCGCCCCCGAGATCAAGCGGAGATCGTAGCCGGTCGAATCGAGGCGGCCCCGATGCTCGGGGGTGATATAGACATTAAATTCTGGCGACCGTGTGACGCATTCTAAGAAATCGAGATGATCCCAGAGATCTTCGTACAGTGCAGTCATGTAGAACACGATCATCGACCGAGGATCGGCCCGATAAGAGCGTGTTAAGCGTTCCACCACAGTGTTCATTACGACTTGGTCGAACGGATTATAAAGGTAAAGCAGGAGGGGACCTTGCGGATATTCAAATTGCAATGCATCATCACAACGGCATTGAACTTCACTACTATTCACATTCGTGGACACAAATTGATCGATGTTCTTAAGCGCAATTCCATGAAATTCAGCAGAGAATTCGACCCCTATGATCTTTTTGAATGGCCGGGATGCGGCAAGCATGAGAGCCTTACCTTTTCCGGAGCCGAGGTCAACGAAGACGGTATTCGGGTAATCAATGCCGATAGCATCAAAATGCACGCTTAAATCAGAACCAGGAGACCCTTGATATGCGTGCCCATGTATCCATGAATCGACTCTAACCGTAAGCTCGCTGATGGGAATAATTCCCCCGGTATCGACTTGGTACTTCGCGTCGAAATCGCAATCTGTGGCTAAAATCTTTATTCGGCTCGGTTTGAGACGATTGTCGAGCCAAAGCCAGGGGAGCCTGCCAAGAAATGTGATTGTCCCCCTGACTCCGCGCAACTCAAGCGACTTCTGCATCTTCCTTTGTATTGACTTTATAGACAACATGATACTTTCGCCTTTTAATATCACACATGTACGGAGTGCGTTACGACGATAGTTCGCAAAGTCCGCGAATATTTCGAGATCACTTCTTATAGATTTTCTTTATGTGTGAGAAGATACCGAGGCGTTTTGAGATCGCGCGAACCCGATCGATCAACGCTCGGCGCGTTTCCTCAAGCTTCATGACAGCCATAGGAAGAAAAGACTGCCGAAGCAGTATAATCGACCCGCTTTGGGTAGCCCGATTCCCATAGATTTGTTTATACACGTTGTCGCCGAACCCGAAGTCGAGAAGTTCGGGAGAGGATCGCGAAGTCAAATCTTCTAAGACGCGAAAAAGCAAGATGCTCCCAGGAGCGGAATCGCGGTAGGCCGGGTCAAAGCCGATCTCTTCGACAACAAAGCAACCCTTCCACTGAACGCCGAGCAAGAAGGCTACCGGCACGTCACCCTGTTCGAGTACATAAGAGCGCATCGCCCCACGAGATGCGACCAGCTCCCAATAGGTCCGCTCCTCGGGAGAATTCTTGATCCGAAGTCCGAGCCGCTTGGTCTGCCACGACTTCATTGAGATCAGATGGGCCTTCTCTAGGAATGGCCCGACATCCCCCCGCTCACTGTAAAACGAGACCGAGTGGTCGAATTGTTTTGCCTGACGTCGCAGGTTGTATCGAGACTTGCTGGAGAATTTCTTCCAGTAATCTTCCGCAGGTGACGGGAAATCGATCCATCGGTGGACTTGCGATTCGCTGGGACGGATCACGGCGACCCGGCGATCGTCCACACCGATAAGGGCGTTCCAAAGTGGGGAATCGACCTCAATGTCTCTGAAGAAAAGTACGTCTTCCTCGCCAGACCTGAGGATTCTAACGAACTCCCGTATCATTGCAGAAATCGTTATCTGATCATTAGCACCCAAAATGACATTGTTCGCCAGTTTTCGTGATCGCAACCTGAATCGAGAACACAGACGTGATAAGTACGTCGCATGCTTATGCCGGCGCAGAACGGCCAGAGACCGGATCTGATCAGGCGATTGGTCGTCGTCGCATCGCCAAGATGGTCGCAGCATCAGAACCTTCGCCGACGATTCCAGATAGGATTTCTGGGTGGAGATAAACGCTACCTCTTGGGTCGGCGTCGAGACATGTCAGCCACCCCTTTTGAAAGTCGTCTGAGGTCGAATCGAGTCGAGTCGAATCGAGTCGAGTCGTCACCACTTGCATTGGTTGCGATCCAAGTCGGAGGTGAATTGAGAACGCTTGCGGTGCGCTTTTAAAGTATTTCGAGTTCCCGCCGCCCACAGAGCTTTTAGGAGCCAATTTGCTTATTGACTCGAACATCGTCTGTCAACGAGACGGGAAGGCCTACCAAGCGACCCTCTGAGGCAAGCCGAGACTTCTACTCTGGAATCCATCATCAGTCTAAAATTGAATGCCAGCGGGTTTTCGGGTAATCTCAGAGACCCTATGGGATCAATGATGTTGTAGCAAAATTGGAGACTTAGCGACGGAACCCTATTGATAGGCTAGGTGTTGAGGCGAAATTTTATCTCTTGTTAAAACGTGACACAAATCTCGTTTTGCCATGGGTTGTGTCATTGGCTGCTATAGTGAAGCGGCTCTAAGTCTCATGTCATAACTAGCCGTGTGAAACGTCTCGGTCTTTCCGCGAGTCCTCTGGATATCCATTATGCCGAAGCGTTATTCTCCGCGGTGGTGGATCAGCCTTCCCAAACATGCGCGTAATGCGTGGCGACGTTTGAATCCGAAAGATCCACAGCTTCAGACGATGGCTTACTGGTGGTACGGCACGCTCGAACGGCAGCCGATCGAGACCTATCTCTCGGACGTGGCCGACGCGGAACTGACGCTCGTCAAGGCGGGACGGCGTACGCCCGGGACCTCGATCACCGCGCATGAGTTGGTCTGCCTCGCGATGGCGGTCCGCTCTGCCAAGGCGAATAAAGTCTTGGAGATCGGCACGTTCGACGGTAATACGTCCTTGAACTTCGCAGCCAACTTGGTCGGTGACGGTCGGGTCGTGACGATTGACCTTCCCCTCGACTATTCCAAAGACGTCGAGATGGCGCTAGAGATCGACCCCGCGCGGCGAAATGTCACCCCGAGAGACGCCGTCGGCGTGCAATATCGTGGCCACCCGCTAGAGGGCCGGATCAAGCAGATCTACGGCGATTCGGCGAAACTAGACTTCTCCACTTTAGGAGGCCCGTTCGACCTGGCTTTCGTCGACGGATGCCATGCCTACGAGTACGTCGTCTCCGACACGAACAACGTGATACCGATCGTCCGCCCAGGCGGCCTGATAGTTTGGCACGACTACTGTAATCACGAGGGGGTCGCCCGCGCCGTCGATTCCTTCCGCAACGACCCGCGTTTCGAATCCCTCGTCGCGATCGAGGAGAGCCGCTTGGCAATAGGCCGCCTGGTCTCGTCGTGAGCGGCTTGCCCCTGAGACGGTATGCCCAAAGGAGCGATGAGCCGTGAGGAGCCCGATCGGACTCGATGACAGCCCACCGCCCCTCGGCTTACGCCGGAGGATCGGGCGGGCCGTCACGGTCCTCGCCTGGGTCAACCTGACTGCCCTGCTGGCGATCTGGTTCGCAGTCCTCGCAGCAGGGACTTCATGGTGGCCGGTCACGATCTTTATCTACGCGCCGCGATCGATCTGGGGCCTGCCCACGCTCCTCGTCGTCCCGATCGCGCTGTTTACCCGGCCCAGGGCCCTTGTACCGCTGGCGCTGGCGACCATCGTGGTGATCGTACCGATTATGGGATTCCGGTCACCCGAATTCGGTCTTTTGAGTCCGAGGTCGACGCCAGACCCCGTCCAGGTTCGGGTCTTGACCTGCAATCTCGGCGACACAGCGTTGGACGTTCGCGGGATGGCTGCCCTTGTCCGCGATGAAGCCGTCGACGTGGCGTTGCTTCAGGAGGCCAGGCTTTCAAGCGAAGCGAGCGCCACCATCTTTCCCGAATCGGAGGGCTGGCGAGTCAACGACGGCGGAGATTGGCTCGGCCTTAAGCTCATCGTCGCCGCGAAATATCCAGTCCGGAACCTGGGCTTCCTCGACGGGGTCGCAATGGACGCTCCTGGACTTGCGGCGAGCTATGACCTGGAAATTCGCGGATCGCTCGTCCGATTTGTGAACGTCCTGATGCCATCATCCCGGCAGGGATTCGTCGCGATTAAGCAGCGGCGATTCAAGGGTCTCGGTGAGCTCAGTGATGCAGTCGCCGCCCAGCTTCGCGGCGCGAAGGCAGTCCGCGAGTGGATCGGTCACGGCGATATCTCCCTGATCGTCGCAGGCGACTTCAATATCACCGACGACGATCCGGTTTATCGCGTAGCCTGGAAGGGATTTGACAACGCCTTTGCGACTGCGGGCCGGGGCTTCGGCCACACCAAAGTCGGTCGATGGTTCGGTTGGAGGATCGATCACATCCTCGCCGGGCCCGGATGGAAGGCGGAGTGGTGTCGTGTTGGGCCTGAAATCGGGACAGACCACCGGCCCGTGATCGCGTCACTTCGATGGACCGGCCCGTCGGAAGTCTTTCCTCATCGGTCAGACGGGCCAGCCCATTGAGTGTTTCACCGCTTCATCAACCGACTGTCGTTATTGACTAGCAATGACAGGCGTAGTAGACGTTTTTATTGATCCGACCGATGGGCCGAACGTGTCTTATGGCGTGGGAGCCACGGCTTGTTGCAGCGGGGCGACGAGGACCGGCATCGCCCCGATGTCGGCTCCGTCATGGCCAGCCCGTCGGAGGCCGGTGTTCGTTGGCTGAAACCCACCCTTGATATAAGCGAGCAGGCTGCTGATCTTGTAAGGGCCTCTCGGAGTTTGGTTAATCAACTTCAACTTGGCGAGGGCATCGTCGACCGTGCCGGGGCCGCCAAGGCTGGCGTCCCACTTGGCCAACCCACGAGCGGAGTCGACGAAACCCGGGTCGATATTTAGGTCGGTCGAATCGGCGAGCGGCGTGACGCTGAAGATATTCGTGTTCTTGCCGCCATATCCGGGCTTAAGGGGCAAGGTAGTCATCATCGCGCCTGGGTTGCTGGGTCGCAGATTGAACCCGCAGTTGAAGCCGATCTTGGCGGGCGGGCAGACGTCCGCGACGTAGCCCAGGTCACGGTAGATCAACCCGTTCCCGCCGCTCCAGGCGATGTTTGACCGGCAGGATAAGACCTGGCCCGCCGACGACGAGTCGAAGTCGCCGACGAGGAGCATGCCGGGGTCCGCGCTGACGGTGTTGTGCTCAATGAGGACACTGATGAACGGCGTGTGGTCCTCAATGACCGCCAGCGAGCCGCTCGACCCGGAATTGCCTGCGTTGAGGATCATGATGTTGTTGCGCAACACATACAACGTCGGCTTCGTTGGGAGGCCCGACCCAGCCCCCATGTAGGCCCAGCACCCCGTGTTGTCAGCGGTACGGGCTTCGAAGATGTTGCCGTAGGCGAGCACGTTGCCGACGTCGCCGCCGCGCAGGGCATTGCAGTCGGTCTTCGACGGGTTGTCGTAGAAGAAGTAATTATTCAGGATGTCGCCATCCCAGTGGAGACCGTCGTACGTGTGGCGGACGAAGTTGCCAGTGAAAAGCGACCAGCGAGTCCGGGTGTCTCCATCAATGAATCCATCGTTAAAATAATTATTCGTGATCGTCAATCCTACAACACCGTTGTGAAATTCAACCAACTTGTCGAATACGTTACCGGTGACGATATGACGGACGCCGCTCGCGGGGGCGGCGACGACGTTAAGGCTCATGGAATACGTGCCAGTGGAATTAGTCCAAGTATTCCTCTGAATACTCAACTTCGCGCTGGAGGCAAACCCTCCAAAATTACTCAGAGAGTCGCAAGAATTCAGGGTGCAATCCTCGACCGTGAATTCCGCACCTTGGGCGGCTGACGTCACGCCGCACGACGGATTGAATGCCGTGAAATCGGTGAAGGTCGCGTGGAAGGAAGCATTGATATACGAGTTATTGATCGAAGCAGGCTGCCCAATCGAGCTGACGGTACATCGGGCCGTCGCCGTCCCATTCGCGATGAACGTCGAGGCATTGGTATAGCATCGAATACCATAACCTACGTTACTGATGGACGAGTCGAATACGAGGCCCCCACCAGGATTGAGTTGGATCGGCGCGTACTCCAAGACCGACCCACGGAGTGTCAAGGTTTGTCCCATGTCGATCGTCAAGGGCGCGGAGACCTGGAGGTCGTACGACCCATGGTTCGGGACGTTACCGAGGCCGATCGTCGCCGAGACGTCAACGAGAACCGATGCATAGAGGATCACGGTATCGGGCCGTGCAGATCCGCCGCTGCCGGGATAAAGACCGCTGTTGGCATCGAAACCCCAGACGGTTGGATCGGACCAATTCCCGGCCTTCACCGTTTGAAAATTGGCCGCGATTCCCCCTTGGTGACAGACAAGGGGAATAACGATCGCCAAGGCGGCAGATCTCAAGATCGACTTTGTCGCGAATTTCATAGCTCTCCTGATCTCTAGTCTTCTAATTCATAAGATTGCAGAGCGGTACACCGCCATCCGTGGCAGGCTCAACTGCGGATCGAACCTAGATCCGGTTTTGCCGCCAAATTCTGTGGCGGCGTATTTTTTACGGCATCATTGCCACTACTTCGATGAATCTTCAAAGATTCGCTATTCAAAACTCAATCCAGTTGGACTCCTAACGCTAAATTACGCTCGACAGAACTCAACTTTTTCTGCCTGAGGCGCTGCGGCGTCGATTACCTCCGTTTCGTCAGCGATGATTTCCAAATTATTTAACTGGATTCCACGGTGAGCCACAACACTGTAAAAAGTTTGGAGTTCAAAAATCGCCTTTTATTTCGCCCTGTTGCGATAAAGCAACGGGTCCACAATCTGAGACATCGCGTCGACTTCAAGCCCTCCTCCGAGGAAGCGATCGACCTCGGCGGCGACGGGGGCGGGGTCAGCCACGGCGGCGTTGTAACTGACGTCAAGTAATCGGAGATTGGGACGGCCCTTGGACCACGCGTCAAATCGGGCCAGTTGGTCGCGAAATAAGGCGGCCATTCTCGCGTCATCGAGAGGAGACGTCTTCCCCAGCCGTTCGAGCATTGCCTTCTGAGATGCGAGAACTTCGTCGAGGTTCCGCCGCATAAATACGACTCGATACTCGTATTCGCTCGGCAGGTCGAGGAGCAGCAGGTAGACCATCTTGACCGCCTTCCCCAAGGCGGGGGCGACCCAAGACGCGTCATTCTTGGTCTGCTTGACAGGCTCGAACTCGTAGTAGCCGCGAGGATTATCGATGTCGGCGGTGCGGACGTTATCGACGAGCACCTCCATGCCCCCGGTCTCCAGCATCTTCATCATGAGAGAGGTGCCCGATCGGGGGAGGCCGGACACAATTGTCAGGAAGGGGCGTGCGATAGCCGTCATGGGGTCCGTTCCGCGTCTAGCTGGTCGTGGGGCCGACAATCGATCCCGATCCGGATGAGCGTACTCTCACCTCCCCACCGCGCCAACAACGACCCCGCGCGCGACGACGCCCCGTCACGCAGGAGGGCGAGACGGGGCGTCGAGGCAAACCGAGGTCGACGTGGCCGGGCTTAGCTGAAGAAGCGGCCCTTGTGCGATTGACCGAGAGCGGCCATCGCCATGTCATGCGGAGTCTTGGCGTGGGCAACCTTCTCGTGTGCCGGGGCTGGGTCGAGCGCCGTCTTGTGTGAGACCACGACCTTCGGCGCGGCATGGTGATGGACTTTGCCCTTCGGGTGATGGGCGTGCTTGCTCACCTTCAGGCTGAGCGGTGACTTCGGGGTCGCGACGACGGTCGGCAAGGTGTTAGCCCTGCCCGTCGCGCTACCTGAGTTGCTTAGACTTCCGACCGCGTTCTGAGCGGTCGGGGCTGGCGTCGTGGTCAATGCGGCCGAGACGTTCGTACTCGCCACGAGGAAGGCCGGGGCGATGGACGACGACGCGGCCTTGGCGAACGCCGGGATTCCGGGACCGTTACCGCCGGTGATCGTGCTCACCAGATAGGGCAGCGGTCCCTGCGGCGCGACGTCGTGACCGACGTAGCCGTCCTGGCTGGCGATCACCTGACCGGTCGACGTGTAGTTAGTGAAGTAATAGTCGATGCTCGGCCGGAAGACTGCGAGGTCGACCTTCCCGTCGCCGTCGTAATCTGCGGGGACGGGGATGTCCCCCGGCTGGCTGGTGTAACCAACCGGGAAGACCATCGACTTTATTTCGGTCGTCTGCGTGGCCGTATTGAAGACGATGAACTGACCGGTACTCGGCCGATAAATCGCCGGTTCGGTCCGTCCGATGCCGTCATAGTCGCCCGCCACGGGTACGTCGCCGGCTTGGCCGCCAATGCCGCTCGCCACGAGGACGGGCTGCGACGTGACCGAGTCACGTACGTACCACTGGCCACTGCCCGGACGGTAAACCGCGAGCTGGTCGTAGCCGACGCCCTGGTAGCTTCCTGGGACCGGCTTGTCGGTCGAGGCGAACCCGAAGTGGGCCGTCAGCTTGCTGCTCGGATTGGTCGGGTCCGTCAGGTTGAGCTGGACGTTCCAGGTCTGAGTCGAGGGATTATAGGTGGCGATGTCGGTCCGCCCACTCATGTCGTAGGCGGCCGGCACCGGCACATCTTGCCCCACCGTGCCCTGCTGAATGATCGTCGGCTTGCCCGGGGTGCCGATGTACCAGGTGTCGGTCTCGGGCCGGAAGACAGCGGTAAGGGTCTGGCCCGCGCCGTTGTAGTCGCCCGGGACGGGGATGTCGTGGCCGGCCCAGCCGCGATGGACTTGCAGCGGGGTGAACTGCCCGATCGCCGCGCCCGAGTTGCGGATGAACCAGACGGAGTCGGAGACGACTGCCGGGTCGTAGCGGAAGGTCACTTGGTCGGCCTTGCCGTCGCCGTTGTAGTCGCCCTTCACGCTGTAGATCGTCAGGTTTAAAGACGGCGAGGACGGCACCGGGGTCGAATTCCCCTCGACGTCGGTCGCGACCGCATAGAGCGGGATCGTCCCGTCCGACAGGTTCGAGGCAAGCTGGACCGAGAAGTAGCCGGTCGGATGGCCGTTGACCGGGAAGGTCGACGACGTTGTCGTCGCCAGGACGTTCCCGGAACTGTCGAGGATATTGACCACCGCGCCCGGATCGGTCACGCCGACGAAATGCGGCCGACGGACGACCGTCTTGCCGTCGCCCTGGATGCCAGAGTCGTCGGCCGGCAGGATGCTGAGCGTCGGCGATGTGGCCGGCGGCGTCGTCTTGATCGTGATCGTGAGCGGCTTCGAAGGCAGGGTGTTGCCGGCGACGTCACGCACCTGGATGAATGTTGTGTAGATCCCGTCGGCCAGAGGCGAGGGGAACTGGACGATGAAGTTGCCGCTGTTGGGGTCAGCGATGGTGGTCAGCGTGGTGTTGCCCGAGTTGCCCACCAGAATCAGGTCGAGCTGGAAACCCGGCGGCACGGGGACGGGGGCCACGCCGAAGAGGTGCGGCTGCCTGACGTTAGTCTTGTTGTCCCCCTTGACTCCCGAATCATCGCTCGGAAGCAACGTCAGGGTGGGGGCGGGGCCGGGGATCACGGTGAGGATCTGCACCATCGTGCCCGTCAAGGACAGCGGCCCGACGTTGCCTGCGAGGTCGGTCTGCTCCGTGAAGTAGAAATACGTTCCGTCGGCCACCGGGCCGGGGTCCTGGATGGACCCAATGCCGACGATGGAGTTGACGACGTTCGCGTCGCTGCCGTCAGACTTGGTGCCGCGAAGGAGGAAAGTCCGCGTCGGCGAGGCCTCGCCGACGGTGACGTTAAAGATCGGGTTGGTGACGCCGGTGATCCCGTCGGTCTGGCTCGAACCGCTGTCGCTGCTCGCCTGAAGGATGGGTGCCGAGGGTGCCACGGGAGCGACAGTGTCGATCGTGATCACCTTCGAGTCAGCGCTCCGCAGGCTGATATTACCGGCGAGGTCTTCGACCTCCACCATGTAGGTGTACTTGCCGTCGGGCACCGGGCCCGGGTCCTGAATCGGTGTGCTGACCGTGGGCAGGCCGATCGGCACGTTCGCTGTGTTCACCGGAGTGGCCGGATAGGCCGCGTCGGTCGTCAACTTGCGGAACAGGAGGAGGATCGAGTTGTCGACTGTCGGCAGAACGTCGAAGGTCGGCTTGTTGTTGTTGGTGTAGCCATCGGACGTGTTCGGGCCGCTATCGCTCGTCGCCTCAAGGACCGGGGCCACGGGCGTGACCGGCGTCCTGGTAAGGAGGGTGAAGGTGTAGTTGACCGAGTTACCGCGGGTGCCCGAGCCGTCGGTCGCGAAGACGGCCACGGTGCGGAGGCCGTCGGTCGTGTGATTGACCGCGTCGTACGACCCAGCGTTAACTTGGACGCTAAATCGTCCGAAGGCGTCGGTCTGGTTGGCCGCGGCCTTGAAGCTCGGGTCGGTCGTGAGCTTCGATGGGTCGTAACCGCCCAGGAAGATCGGATGCAGCGGGTCGGTGACGTCGACGAGCGTGATCGCCACCTGGTTGCCGAAGGCGGTCTGCTCGCTCAGGCCGGTGAAGACCGGCCGCGTCTGGTTGGTGATGTTGTCGTTGTTGAACTTGCCGGTGTCGCTGCCGCCGGGGGCGGGGAGCGTCGTGCTCAGGGCCACCTTGTTGAATGCGTCGTTAAAAACGACCGGGGCCAGCCTGATGCCGAACGAACCGCGCCCATAAGTCGTGGCGAGCAGGATGTTCGGGCCGGTCAACACATTGGGCCGGCCAGTCGTGGGGTCGACGTTGCCGAGCGCGAGGCTGAGGTCAGACACCTGAACGACGGGCAGGTTGCCGCCGGCGTTGGTCGTGAGGTTGAGGTTCACGGTCGCGGGCGACTGGTATATCGCCGGGAAGACCGTCCAGGTGGCACCATTGTCGGTCGAGCGGAAGACGCCGCCGACTCCCGAGACATAGAGCATCGGGTGGGTCGGCCCGTTCGGCTGAGTCGGGTCGTTGGGGATCACATAGCGCCAGTCGGCGGCGAGGCCGCCCTGGGTCCCCGGGTTCCCCAGGCTCAAGAGCTGATTCTGGGCAAGGTTGGCGTCACCGAACGGGTTGAGCTGCTGACTAAAGAGATTGCCGGTGACGTTAACCCAGCTCGAGCCTGCGGCCGAGGTGTCGGCATTATAGAAAACGCCGCCGCTGGTGGTGGCGTAGGCGTCGTGGGTGCCCCGGTTGGGGTCAGTGACGATCCGGATGACCGAGCCGCCGCCCAGCCCGTTGGAGATATCGTTCCAGGCGTTGCCGCCGTTGACGCTGCCGCCGCCGGTGAAGGTGGCGTAGATGTGGCCGCCCGCCGTCCCCGCCAGGATGTAGTTATCGAGCGCGCCCGGTGAGCCCGGTCCGTTCGGATCAGGTGCGCCAAAGGCAAGGGCCGGCAGGATCGATCCATCGAACGTGCTCGGGTCGGCGAGGACAAACCAGTTGAGCCCCTGGTCTTCCGTGCCGAAGAGCCGTCCCGCGCCCGAGCCGAGCACGACCGCTTGCGGGTTGACCGGGTTGACCCCGAAGATGAACCCGCCGACCGACGGCCATTGCGGGTCGGACGGGCCGCCGAGCGGCGGGGCTGTGCCGGATGTCGTCTGGATCAGGCCGTTAGTCCGGCCAAATTCGGCCGTCGCCGAGTTCGTGCCGGCGTTGTAGGGACGGATTGAGAAGAAGTCGGTCCCGCCGCCGCCGCAGCACGGCCACTTGTAGAAATACGACGCCCCCGAGCCGCCCGCGTCGGTCGCGACCCCGGTGCCGTCGCCGGTGCTCCCCGTCCAGTTGATGTTGCCGTTGTTGAGGACGTTCGGGTCGGACTGCGGGAAGCCGTTGTCCTGAGCCATCCCGTAGAACATCGCCCCCGCGATCTGCGCGGCCACCGAACCCGGCTGGGCGGCACCGTTATAGAACTGGGTGATCTGGAGGTTGCCGTTGCGCGAGCCGCCCTGGATCGTCTGGGTGCCGATCGACGAGAGGACATTACCGGTCCCGTCGTCGACTCCCGAAAAGACGCCCTGGTCGAGTCCGACCAGCAGACGAGTCTTGCCCGAGATCGGATCCTTGATCGCCAACATCCGGTGGATGTCGGTCTGGCCGCCGAGGAACGAGATCAGTGGCGTCCATCGCGCCCCGGAGCCGGTGTTCGCGAAGTTGCCGGCGTCAAACGTCTGGACGGTTCCCGACGTCACGAAGGGTGAGCCCGGATTGCGAATCAGGTTGCTGTAGCGTTTCGTGAGCGGGTCGGGGCCGGACGTGGTCGCGAAAATATTGTTGACGTCGAAGAGACTGATCGGGTCGGTCGTGTTCTCGAGCAATCCGCCGCCGTTGCGGGTCGGGTCGAAGAACAACGAATGCGCATCGGCCAGGCGGCTCACGTCGACGCGGATCATCGTCGCCGGCCCGAAGTCGCGCGAGCCGCCGATGTAGACGACCTGCGGGTTGTTCGGGTCAATCGTGAGGCCGATGTCGTAATTGCCCTGACCGCCAAAGATCTCGTAGTCGGGGTTCGTGATGTCGTTAGTCGGCACGAGCGCCGACGTGATCCCCGCCTTCACGGGAGCCGCGTTCGCCAGCCGAACCTTGACCCAGTTGTCGCCCTTGTCCTTGGTCATATACAGGCCGTCGAAGTGGCCGTCCGGCGTCGAGACCGCCGCGTACAGCCAGTTCTCATAGAGCAGGTCTTTAATCGGGTCTCCGGTCAACGCCGGGTGGACGATATCGATCCGCCCCTTGCCGCCGTTCGGCGTGCCGGCCGGCGCGTTGACGGGGATCGGGACGTATTTGCCGGTCGTCGAGTTGAAGTTCTGGATCAGGGGGTCGCCGACCCCGCCCGCCATCAGCGTCCAGAGCTGGCCCTGGTTCGGCGAGATGTAGACCCCATCGCCCTGGAAGGCCGCGTACAGCGAGCGGAGATTCCCGGTCGGGTTGCTGAAGGCGTCGACCCGGCCGCTATTGGGATCGAAGGTGACGTCCGTCGCGAACCCAGCCCGCATTCTCGTCCAGTTGCGTCCGCTGTCGAGGCTGCGGTAGATGCCGCCCATGTCGACGCCGTTGTGGAAACCCGCCATTGCCGCGTAGATGACGGCGTCACCAGTCGGCGTAGGATGCGGGTCGACGATCACCTTGAAGGTCGTCAGCCCTACGAATTCGTGGCCCCGCGCCGCGCTCGAAATCTCGGCCCCGCTCGCATTGAAATTCTTCAGGCTGTCGAGCAGGCCCCAGCTCACCCCACCGTTGTAGGAAATCAGGAAGCCAACGCCCGGGCTGGTGGTGTCGCCCTCGCCCGTGCCGACGATAACGATCGACTGGTTGGGGTCGTTGTTCCGGCCGAAGACCGCGATGGAACCGATGTTGATCCCGAAGGTCGCCGCCGCGTCCGTCAGGGGAACATAGGTGGGGCCGTTGCCGCTGGTCGTGAGGAAATTCGTTGTCTTCCAGACGCCGCCGCTGGCACCCGCGACGAAGACCGTGTTGCCCGACGGGTCCGACGGGTCGACCGCGATGCCGCCGATACGGCCCGCGTTGCCGCCGCCGTTGTTCGAGGCCCCGCCGACCGCCGTCCAGGTGTTGCTGGAGAGGGGATTGGTCGGATCCATTGTGAAGATGCGGAAGCTGGCCACGGACTGGTCGGCGACCAGCTCGCCCAGGCCTGTGCTCACACCCGACGCGCTATTCTTGGTGAGCGTCAGCGAGAACGACGTGAGCTGGCCCGTCATCGGAGTGCCGGTGCCGGTATCGGTGATCGTCAGCGTGTACGTGCCCTTCGCCGCCAGGCCGATCAGGGCGCTCAACGGTGACTGCGGGTTGAATCGGCCAGTGAACGGCGGGGCACCGTTTTGGATCGTCGGGTTTGTGAGGTCATCACTGAATGACGTATTGGTGAAGTTCTGCTGACTGCTGACCGGGCCGACGTTGCCGACGTTCGTGAAGAGCGGGATCATAATCGGTGCGATAGACGTGTCGGCCGGCGTGAAGGTCAGCGTGGCGACGAGGTCGGGGTCGTGCGGGAAGACGATGTTGAGTCCGACCTGCGCCTTCTGGATCAGGTACGTGTCGTTGATCGTGATCGTTGAGGTGATCGACTTGCCTTGAATGATCGGCGCATTGGTCGGCGTCAGCGGAACGTCGGGGCCGTAGTTCACAGCAGTCGTGGAGGCCGTTTGCGTCTGGAACAGTAGGCCTACCCCGGCATTCAGGTTGGTGTCGACCAGATCGCCGTGGGCCGACTTGAGGCCGGCACCGAGCGTCAGCGTGTAAGTGCCGCTGATCTGCTGGGCCGGGAACGAGATCTTGTACGTCTGTGGGAACGACGCATTCTCGCCGGTCTGCGGGTCAGGCGTGATAGTGAACGGCCCGTTGATCGCGCCGACCGGCCCCATCATCCCGAGGATCTGCGCTGAAGTGAAGCTGGTCGGGTCCATGTTTCGATCGAACGTGACGTCGATCGAGCTCACCGTGCCGTTCAACGCGAGGTTGTCAGCGCTGTTCGTCTGGTGTGACGTATTCAACGAGTCGACGAACGTGGCGAACGTCGAAACGAGATGCGGGCCGGGCACGATGATCGGTAGCGTCGTCGTGTCGTATGGAGCCTGAAACGGCGTCGAACCTGTCGGCGTTGGCACCGAGAAGATGTCAGTCGTCCCCAGCTTGTCTCCCTTGCCGTCAGCGTTCTGGTCCATCGAATGCCCGATGATGGAACTCAGTTGCGCCCTACCCGGTGTAAGATTAATCGACCAGGAATTCAGCCTGCCGGTGTCGGTCTGCAACTGATCGTGGATATCAAGGGTCCACGTCCCGTTGAGCGGCCCACCGAAGATCGCTGCCAGTGACCCGACCGGTGCGTACGTGCCAGTGAACGGTGAGGTGCCCGAGGAAATCGAGTTCGTCGAGCTGCTGTCGAAGGTGGTCGCCGTGTAGTTATGCCCAGAGCTACCGTCTTGCTTCGCGAGCACGACTGACTTGCCGTTGGGAGCGATCAGGGTGATCTGAAGGTCTTGATCGTAGGTATGGGTGATATCAAGCGTGACCGTCAGGTTGGCCAGAACCGAGGCCAGCGAAAAGCCCGAGACGTTGATCGTCGAGTCGATGATTCCGTCGGCACCGGGGTTCGTCGCAGAGTTAAAGTCAGGGATGTTCTGCGGGACCTGCCCTGCCCCGGCGTTGAAGCCCACCGGCGGCCCGGTCGGCGTGAGGATCGTCTGCGGCGGCGACCAGAGCTTGTCTGTGATATTCGGGCCGACCGAATAGCTATAGGTGCCGACGGCCGACTGGGGGGTCGCGAATTTCACGAAGAAGGTCGTCGCCTCGGTCCCGTTGAAGGCCGAATCGAGCGATTGGATCGGATTAGTCGGGTCGAGCGAGATCGTCGTTCCGGGGCTCGTCAGCGGCGTCACTGTGTCGCGATAGATTGCCTTGACCTTCGAAGCGGTGAAGCTGCTGATGTTCACCGGACGATCAAAGGTGACCGTAAAGCCGTCGACCTGCTGCGTGTGGTCGGCCGAGAACGTGTTGTTGAACGTCTTGCCGTCGACCGTCAGCGAGGCGACTGGTCCCATCGTCCCCGAGATAATGCGAGGGCCGAACACATAGGTCGCCTGCGATGTCTCGATTCCAAGCAGCTGCTTATTGTAACCGTCGCCGAGCGCCTGTCCCGTGCCTCTAACGTTGAAGAACGTCGTGCCGGCCCAGACCGGATGGATCACGCCGTTTGAGATCGCCAGACCCTGGTGCGACCCGAAGCTAAGCGAGCCCTCGACGCTGCCGTTATCCGACTCGGGGCCGACAACGAACGCCTTGCCAGTGATCGCGTCGGTGACGGTATTCGGGGCGTTTGCGAAGGTGTTCTTTGAGAAAGTCTGGCCGCCGTCGATGCTCGTGGTGAGATAGGTGGCGTAACGCGTGTTGCTGGCGTCGTCGCGAGCGTCGAGCCACGAGAGGGCCACGGTTCCGGTCGAGCTGTCGACCGCAATCGAGGGCTCGAACTGCGGACGGCCCGTCGTTGCCGAAGCCCCCGAGTAGCCGTCTTTCGACGCGAGGTCGTCGTTGACCTTGATCCCGGAGGACCAGCTCTGGCCGCCGTCGCTCGACGTGGTCAGGAAGATGTCGGTATTGTCCGCCGGATTGCCCGTGGCAGTGCTCTGGTTCACGTAGGTCACATACAGCTTGCCTTGATTGGCGCTGAATGAGCCCAGCGTGTTATCGACGGCAATCTGCGCCCCCGGCCCGATCCCAACCGGCGAAACTCCCGACCCCAGGGGGTATGGGGCATTCAACGCCCCGCGAACCGTGGTCACGGCGACGAAACGCCCGAAGCCCGGGCTTAACGTCGTACCGTTGAACGTCACTGCGTTGGAGAGAATCTGGTCGAGCGGCGGGTTGGCTCCATTGAGCGATCCGAAGTCGTCGTAGATTACCGTAACACCGCCGCCCACTGTCCCGACCTTGCCTTGACTGATCGCGAGCTGGGGGGCCGTGTATCTCTGATTGCCGAAGTTACCGCGGCTAATCGTCGTCCCTGGGCCAGTCGGGCCCGACCCCGGGAAGGTCACGCCGTCCGAAGAGGCCACCATCTGAATGGTGAAAGGATTATATGGGTTTGGCGGGTTGGTCGGCGGCGGGGTGTTTGCGGTCCAGGCGATGTAGACACTGCCGCTATTCGGGTCAGACTGGGACGCACCGGTGCTCGGGTCAGTGAACGTCGACAGATTGCTGTCTACAGCGAGCGAGAAATTCATGACCGCCGGCTGGCGGCTGAAATCGACGGGCGTCGTGACCGTCTGATTCCACTGATAGATGACGTTCTCAGCCGGCCCCGTAGGCGCGCTGCCCGTGAAGTCGAACTTCTCCAGTACCACCGCGCCGCTATTGTTCCCGCCGTTGTGCTCCAAGGTCCCAATGTAGAACTGGTTGTTCCGATCGAAGCTGACGCCCATACCGTCCGACTCGCTATAGGACGCGGGCGCACTCGCTGTGGTCGGGTCGAACAGGAGGCCCGGCAGATTCAGGCTCGTCCAGGTCAGACCGCCATTTGAGGAGGCTGAGGCCCTCGTCCGGATGAACGTCCCGTTGTTCGCGTTCCGATCCGTGTAGACCGTCACCAGCTTGTTCGGGTCGAGCGGGTCGATCGCCACGAACGGGCTGCTGTCGTTGACCGCGTTGTTGTTGTTGCTCGTAATCGGAGCGTTGTTCGTCACCACCGAGATCGGAGCAGTTGCCATCAACGCGCGCTGTTCGAGCGACTCCAAAGTAAGTCGTCGCAGCCGCGATCGCTTGGCCACCTTCGCTCGCGTTCCGAGACGAGCCGGCCCGCCCTGCCCCTGGGACATCACCTCGTTCGGTTCCCGGCTCATGAATGTCTCTCCGCTATCTTAGCGACGCCATGCAGGAATGGCGGATGGTGGAATGCAACGTCATCGTGAGATCAAAATCGGATTCGAGGATTCTAGAAAGAATGCAGGCTCATCCGGGCTTAGTCAAGTCGCCCAGGGCCTGCATCTCCCCCCAGATGACCAAATATCCCAATCCTCCTGCGGACGGGGACGCCTCCGGTCATCTCAAATCGAAAACCTACATCCACGCAGGCGCACATGGCGACATGCTATCGGGGATGCCCCGAGACCGTCAATCGAAAATCGCGTGTTGGATAAAATCAACACGTTGTCGTCGTCGAGTGACCTGCCCCCCCCTGCCCTCACGCCGAGTTAGCCGTCTCTCGACGATGATCGGGGAAGCTGAGGCAATTCCGATTGGTCGCACACACACCACTGACGACGGGACCGGTCTCCTACCCTTAGCCGAATATTGCAAACCTCGACTCAGCTCTCAAGCAAGTGGCACCCATGAATCGAGGTGACTCCTGGTGGAATAGGGTTCCGCCTTCCAGGAATAAACTCGCGTGGAGCTCACAACACAACTTGGTAACTTGGTCGCGACTCAACAGGTAAACCTTGCTGTCAGGTAGGCCAAGATATCATGGTCAACTTTTATTCGCATAATCAAGCCTCCGTTGTTTCTTGGACCATTTATTAACTTGGTGCATTGCTTTCTTATTTACGACTTACACCTTGCCATGTTTGTCTATTGGCACATTGGCAACTTGTCTTCTTGACATCAATTCATACACAGCACGCTGTCTCCTTGCTTTCAATTTTCCATGCTACCTTGTTAACAGAATTTACCATGCTTGCCTTTTGTCTTGTTGCCCAGCTTATTCATTGACCAATATTGCTTGCAAGCCTTGTCCTATTTGTCGCATTGTTCACTTGGTCTATTGTTACCATGGTTCCAATGTCTCAAGCGTTCTTCAGTCCCATGCCGTCGGGTGACCAATGTGCCAATACAAATAGCCCAGCAATCGCGTGAGTTATCAGTCCGGAGAAAATGAGGTTCGCTCGGCAATCCGGCAGCCAGATGGCTCGTCGGATAACCCGACTTGACGCCACGAGGGCATGCGAGCAATGGGCCTGTTTCCGCAGGTACATCCATTTCCTTGCGACCGAGCCACATAGCCAACCAAGTTTTTGGTGCGTCCTTGAATCCCAGTCACCGATCGATCTATTTTACGAGACATAGACTGCAACTTGGCCTATTGTGACGTTGGTCTAGCGTGTTCCATGTACCCATTTTAACCCAGTTGCTGTTTTTTCTTGGACAGTTGGTACCAACCGCTCTTGTTTGCTTGGCCCCCATTTGCCCTGGTTGTTGCACCGCCAATGTGCCTTGGTACCTTGTTCCACTGGTTTGCTGGTGCATCGAATCTATTGCCAACTCGGTAACAAGTGATAGAGGCAACTTGAGAGCGAGATGTCAATAACACGAGTTGTCGACACTCCCAGTTCATTTGAAACCAATTTCTGTCCGATAGAGACAGAGAATAGAGCAGTTTGAGAGGGGCCAACGGCGGCCGGGAAGTCGAAGGCGAGGGAGAATCGATGCGAAGCGTGGCGATCACTAACGCGAAGGGTGGCGTGGGAAAGAGCACAACCACCATCAATCTCGCGGCTGCGCTCGCCGAGCTGGGGAAACGCGTCTTGATTATTGACGCTGACCCCTCCGGCAATGCCACGCTCGGCTTCTTTCCACGTGGCGTTCCTAAACTCGGCCTGGCCGACATTCTCCTCGACGGCCTGGCTATCAGTGACGTGGCCTTGCCGTCCGAGATGCCTGAACTTGATGTCATCCCTCCCGGTGACCGCCTCGGAGCCTGTTCAGACCAGATGGGTAGTAGCCAGGGCCTGGGGCAGGGGCGTGAGTTCCGGGTCCGCCGCGTGCTGCGGTCGATCCAGAATTATGACGCGGTAATCGTCGACACCAGCCCCGTCCAGACCCCCCTGAACGTGGCCATCCTCTACGCCGTCGGCGAGGTCATCATTCCCATCGATCCCTGCGTCGCGGCACTGGCGGGCGTCCGCGCCCTGGAAGAGCTGATCCGCGCGGTCAGCGGCTTCCGCCAGGAGTTCACCGACGCCGGACCCCTCGGCGTCTCGGGGGTGCTGATCACCCGAGCCGACAGGACCTTGGTATCGAAGCAGGTGGAGGCCGAGGTCCGAACCTACTTCGGCCCGCTCGTCTATGAGCGGTCGGTCCCGACCTCGGTCAAGTTCCGCGAGGCGTATGCTCGCGGGATCCCCCTGATGACCTATGATCGGTTCTGCACCGGAGCGTCAGCCTATCGGGCGGCGGCGGCTGCGTTCTTGGAGTCGGGTCTCGTCGTCGAAGGGCCTGGCGAGCGAGCATCGGCCAGCCTCTAAAGGCGGGAACTAAAGCGTGGATCGTTACGGATTGGCGAGCGATAGGAAAGGGGGATCGTCGATGAGCGGACGTCGTGGTGGGATTCCAGGGCCGGAGAACCGGACCGGTTTGGTGAGGCCGCCAGCCATGAGCGAGGCCGAGTTCGAGCGGCGTCAACTCGTCTCCAGGGTGGACGGCTCGCCCTCGATCGACGGCGTCGAGTTCTCATCGAACATCGTCGATCCCGAGCCGATCTTACCGAGGCTGGCCGCGACCCCCGCGCCGGCGACCGCCCGGGGAAGGGTCACCAGATCCAAGCCCGCGAAGGTCCGGCGGGTGCAGCGGATGTTCGCGCTCGAAGAGGAGCTGGATAAGAAACTCTGGTTGTACGCAATCCACGTCGGCAAGGACCGCTCCGACGTTGTCAACGATCTCTTACGCCCCGTGGTCGCCTCGATGGTCCTCTACGACTCCCGTGACCGCCGATCCGGCCGCGCCTCCGACCCTATCCCCGAGACAGAGCAGGGGACCGAGCAAGTCTGAACGGCACAACCCCCAACCTCCCTCCCTATCGCGAGGGCAGGGCAGGGGGGGCCGTCGGCATCAGGTGAATGACGTTCACCTTGAAATAAATGATCGCGACACACAGGACGACCCAAAGCCCGACCGTGGCGATCAGCAACCGGTCGGCAAAGAGGTCGCGATCAGGGGCGTCGCCGACGTCGTACATCACGACCAACATCAGGTAGCGATAGACGCCATAGACGACCAGCGGCACCGTTACGACCAGCGACTCGTTCCCGGGTCGACCGGTGATGGTATAGAGCGAGTAGCAGGTGATGGCCATCGTCGCCGTCATCGCCAGGAGAATGTCGAGCAGGTCGATTCGATATTTCCGGAGCACAGGCCTGCGATGCTCGGCGTCCACCTGACTCAGCTCACTCCTCCGTTTGGCGAAGCCGAGGAACAGGGCGAGGAAGAACATACAGAGCACGATCCAGGGCGTCGGCGCGACCCTGATGGCGAAGACGCCGTAGAGCACCCGCATCACAAATCCGATCGCGATGATGATCACGTCGAGCAAGACGGCATGCTTGAGCCGGATCGAATACGCGACCGCCATCGCCAGATAGAGCCCGAGCAAGACCCGGCAGGCCATCGGCAAGAACAGCGACGATCCGAACGCCGCCGTCGCGATCGCCAGAGCCCCTACGATCGCCCACCGCGTTGGGACCACCCCCGCCGCGATCGGCCGTGACCGCTTCTTGGGATTCTCCGCGTCAACCTCTCGGTCGCAGACGTCATTGATCAGATAGACCGACGACGACGCCAGGCAGAATCCGGCGAACGCGACCAGCGAATCCACAAGCGACGCGAAGTCAAACAGCCGACCCGAAAAGATCAGCCCCGCGAAGCAAGCCAGATTTTTGACCCACTGCCGTGGCCTCGCCGAGACGACCAGGCCCACGAGACGGCGAGAGGTCGACGACCGGCTGTCCAAGGTGGATGATTCCGTTGCAGCCGGCTCGGTCATGGGATATCCGGGATGAGCCTGAGCGTACGGTTGCGTTTGAGACGGATGATCGATAAATCTCGGCGATCAAGCGTGAATACCGTGCTCAGATTCTCACGCTCGGCGAGATAGGCCAGGGCGGCGTCAGCTAGTTGAAGCCCGGCAGATTCGTAGCGACGCATAATCTCCGCGATCTCAACGAGGCTTTCACCATCGAGAGGCAGAAACTCGAACAACCCAGCGGCATGGGCGTCAGTCATACGGTCGATGGGGCGATGCTGTTTACGAAGAAGCCAAACCGCCTCGGTTATCACAGGCCAGCAGGTGACCAGCGGTGGCGAGATTGTCGCGAGCGTATCGACACAACGTTGATGTTGAAAATCACTCTCGGCAAGGAGGGCGACGAGTGGACCGGTGTCAAGAAGGATGCGTCGATCAGTCACGCCCGAAACCTTCCATATGTTCGGGGTTGGTACTGAGGTCGTGCGGCGTGTCCTTGTAAACTCCGATGATGCCAATGCGTTGTGCAATATCGAGACAGCTCACTTGTGGCACACGCCTCCGAACGTGCTCCATTAACGCCTCACGCACAATGTCCGAAGAGCTGACGCCTTTCTCCCGAGCCTCGGCCTCCAATTCCCGCTTGAGCTTCTCGTCAACCCGAACGTTGATCCGTTGCATAATACCTCCAGCTGACAATCGTGCGTCTGACAATTTACCAAACTTGTCGGACAAAGAGGCGATTTCTTTTCTTTCCTCTTTCTTTTCCCATGCCCGCTATAATTGCCTAACTGTTACCTCAGCGTTCAGTATTGAGAATCGCCTGATAACTTTGTGGTGCTATGAGAGATTCTTCATCCCAATCAATAAAGGAAGTCACTCGTCTGGCAATCTTCACGGCGATGAGTCGGGAGCATTTTCAATGGTGGGGACAATCTTCCGAGGCCGACCTTCTCGGCCGAGTATTTGATCTTAAATCCATGGAGTCAAACGACCAACGACAACCTAACGCTGCCGATGACATCCGCATGCATCGCGATTTGCATCCCAATTGGAGCGACGATTGGATATTTACTGATCCATTTTTGAACCTTATAAAGTGTCCCGATGCGACGCTTCTCAAGCTTTTCGAAACAATGGTTCATCCCACCATTCAACCAGATCCAACGGCTTGTTGACCTCGTAAACCTTCACATCGCTTGCGACGGTTGGCAACTCGAAAGAGCCTCGACGATGTCCGCGAGACCCGTTTACAAGGCCCACCAACGGAGCCCTAAAGATGGCTGAATTATCGAGATATATAACACCTCACGACCTTGATATAGAATTAGAATCATGTTTCTACAGTGTCTCTTTAGTATTTGCCCATCGAGGCAATTTTACTGAGGTCGCCATCCTGGCGGATGCTTCCGCCGAAGTCACACAGACGGATTATGACAATTATAATGGCGGATCTTATGGGTATACGCTAAATATTCGCATTCGACCGGATCTCTACGTTCAGATCTCCGACGAGCGTTCGGAATATGCGAAGGTCATCCGTGACGAGATGATCCCTCACTTTCCTCGCAATCGGGCACTACATGAAGTCCTCATTCAGCCGTTTCAAATGGCTCCCGTAGGCTGGCAGGAAAAGGCCAAAGCTTGGGCCGGTGGAGTAGGGGTCACTAATCAAGGCCGCGTTCGCTCGACGAACATCGCTGGCCGTGAGCATGACGGCCTACTTTTTCGCTCTCAGCCGGAAATCAATCTGTACGATGCCCTTAAGAAGCGAGGTGTTGCCTTTGCACCTCTCCCCATCTTTCTGCGCGGCGGTGAGAATTATCAAAGACTCGAGCCCGATTTCATCGTCCTTAAGGACGGCGTTTTCGCTGTTATCGAAGTCGATGGGGACAATTTCCATCCAGAGACACCTTCAGCAGCCCGCGCGCGATTAAAATTGCTTGAGGATGCAGGAGCTTACATCCTGCGTGTGAATGCAATTACCTGCTCCACGGCAGAATTCGCCGAAACTTGTGCCGACAATATTTTAAACGATATTGCCACGCATAAGCACAATAGACATTAGCTCAGAGAATTTGCGATCGACGATGCATTGCCAAATACTGTGAAAAGATTCCGTGTCTTGACGCAAGAGGTTAGATCCGGTGTTCCGCAAGGTGGGTTGGGGAAACTGACTCGCTCACTTTAATCAAGATCCGGAAAAAGCCCCTTCTGCGTCCCCGATCCCTCACCGGCGAGCTTCTTCTCAAGCGCGGCGAGGCAGAGCGGTTCGAGCATGTTCTTGAACCGGCCGACACTTGGGTTGTCGGCCTTGACGGTGGCGATGATCGCTTGGCGATCGGCTTCGGGAAGACGCTCCCAGCGGTCCCGGAGGAGAACTTCTCGCGACTTGGCCCGCTCGGCTTCGTCATTGACCTTGCGCTTCTGTTTGCGCGCCTCTTCGGTCGATTTCGTCGCCTTCTCGGCCGCTTGACCGGCGGCTTTGGATTGGGCCTCGGCTTTAGCGAAGTCGGTCGGGGCCTGGTAGTCTGACCGGATCGACGCGACCAGGTAGCCCGCCGGGTTCTTGCCGACTCGCTTGTCCTTGTTCTGTACCAACCAATCGAAGACTTCGAGCTTTGTTCGCACCCGACTCTGAGAATGCGTCTCGACAAGCTCGGCCGCTGTCTTCGGGGTCACGTCTCGGGCCTTGAGAGCCTCGATCAGATCACCCGCTTCGGTCGGCGGGCCAGGCTCGCCCTGCACGGCCTGGCCTCGGATCAGGATGATCCGCCATGACCCTCGCGCGACCCATGAGTAACGCTCCTCCGCGGCGAGCGGCTCCAGGAAGCCCAGTCCCTCCAGCTCCTCGATCGCCGGCTTGAGCCGACGCTTCAGCTCGGTCGGGGCATAGGATCGACTCAGGCCGATATGCTCACACGCGAGCGTTCGAAGATCAAAATCAAGCTGGTTGCGGCGATAGAATCGCTTATCCAAGAATCGGAACATCCGTTTCGTGGTCGGCAGGCGGAGGCCCAGGTAGAAGTCGAGGTCGAGCTGCTTGAGGTTGCCGCTCTGGAAGCTCTGGAAGATCACCTCGTTCCACTTGAAGCTCGAAAGCGGCAAGGGGTCTCCCTCGGCACCCACCTTCTTCGAACGCTTCGGCGGGACCGCCTTCGCCCCTTTGGCCCCCTTGGCCGGCTTGCGACGCTCCCGATCGTAGAGCGTCACGTTGTCGAGGACGTGGAAATTTTCGTCGACCCAACTCTTGGCGTTGTTGTCCCACCACGCATTTTCATACATCAAAACGACGCCCACCCACCGGTGCAGCGCCTCTTCAATCCGCCGGTAACTGTGACCGCTCTGTGGCCACCCTAAAAGCTCGATCAATTCGTAGCGTGAGAACGGCACACGAGGGTCGGTAAAATTGCTCCGACGCTTCGTCAATTGGATCAGTCCGACCAATACCTCGTCGTCCATTGAGGTCGGCAGTCCGTGCTTCGGAGTACCCATAATCGTCAGTCGACGGACGATTGGATCGCTGTCCCGACTCTCCAACTTGTCCTCAAAGACAAGTGTCAGTTGCCCGTTTGGCACCCGGTCCGACAGCGCCGCGATCGGAAACTCGGCAAGGTTGAGCTCGTCCCGGCCTCCAGATTCGAGTGAAGGGGTCGTCCCCTCATTCATCCTAAACCACCCAGACTCCTCAGGCTGCGGGACCTGCGCAATCGGTTTATTCTTTGCGGTCATTACATCCTAGCTCTTCTTGAGTTAGTCTGGGGTATTTGAAGCGAATATAACGAAAATAACACCAACAAAAACAGCGTTTTCGCTGTTTTGTTCTATTAGGTCTTAACACAAGTCTAAGCAAATTCTCCGCGCTTTAACTCCTTACTCTAACAGAACTTCCGAGAGCCAAGTATGCTCGGTTTATCGTTAGTGGTATGTCCGGTTTATCGTGAGTGCACGGTCTAAGTATGTCCGGTTTATCGGTAAAGTATGTCCGGTTTATCGGTAAAATGCACTCCAAATATGCTCGGTTTATCGTTAATGATCCCATGTATCCTACGGGTCAGATATCGTTAGTGGACATCGAACCACAATTGCATGCATTCTTTCAAAGTATGTCCGGTTTATCGTGGTGGCCGGATGCACATCGACGTATGTCCGGTTTATCGTGATGGACGTGGGAACAGAAGGTCGGAGGTATGTCCGGTTTATCGTGATGGACGAGTGTGATGAAGCACAAGTATGTCCGGTTTATCGTTATGGACGGATGTGGAGACGTCTGCCGGTGCAAAGGGCTGAGTATGTCCGGTTTATCGGTAGTCGATCGGGGCCGGAAAGGGACGACCTGTGCGGCGGTTCAAAGCCTCAAGTATGTCCGGTTTATCGGTAATCTGCGACTGAAAGCCGGGGTTTGTGGGCATTTTTATGTTCAACTTGCCTCCCCGGGTCTGGGGCGAGGGGGCTAAGTATGTCCCGAGTGACGTGATTCGTCGATCGGCCTTGACGAGCCGAGTCGGTGTCGTCGGAAGAGTCGGCAGAATCGTTCGACGCGATGTCGATTCTGCCACTTTCGCTCAAGTTGGGGCCGAGGATGGGGCGGGGATGGCCCGAGAATGGCTCAGGAGGGGTCGTGGCGCGATCGCCGTCGTTCGCGCGGTAGAATTATCGTCCCCAGACGACATGCCACTTAAAATCGATCCTAGGCACTCTCGTCGTTGCCGGCAGAATCGGACCCAGTTACGGACGATGGGTTGGACGGAGGGTCGTCAAGTTGGGGAGTGTCGGACTTTCGAGGTCCACGTCCGGCGAGAAGCGACCGAAGAGAGAACTTGTTCTTATGGCCGACTCTATCGATCCGTTCGAGCAGCCAGGCGGCGGTCTCCAGGGAGCGGGCGGGGTCGATCTCGGGGGCGGGGGGGAGATCTCTCGCTGGCCGTCTCGGCTCACCGGCAGGGAGGTGAAGTTGGTTCGAATGTGATGGTGTGGATTTGGAATTGGCTTCGATCCGGGCGAGCTCAGCGGCCAGACCTTCGATCCGGTCGCGTTGCGTGTCGAAGCGGTGGGTTGTGTCGGTCTGGAGATGCGTCAGGATCATGGCGACGGACTGCTGGAGTTCGTCCTGACGGCGGAGGATCTCGGACTGACCGGCGTGAAGCGTTCCGAGCATCCAACCGATGACGGCCTCGCGAGAATCGGGCGGGATGAGCTCAATGGGGAAGGCTCGGCCGTCGATGCTGGGGAGGCCGCCGAGTTCGGAGAGCGAGGGAAGATTCGCGGACTTGTTGATGAGGTGTGGACTGGGCATCCGCACCAGCTCGCGACTCAGCGATTCAGGGGGGGCGATCCGGGCGATGAATCTCGCCTGACCGATGGAGATAGCGTCGCCGTCGTTAAGCGCAATAGCACCTCGGGGCGTCTGGTCGTTCACCAGTGTCGGCTGACCGGGGAGGTGGATGAGGTAGGCCCCATGCGTGGTGCGGAAGAGGGCACAATGTGTCCTGGCGACGTTAGCCTGGTTGAGGCGAATGCCGCACGAGTCGCCTCGGCCGATGAAGACGAGTTCTGAGCCGAGAGCCCACGAGACCCCTCGTTGGCCGACGGGTTCGAGTGAGAGGCCGCAGAGTGGGGCATCTTTTGAGTCAGCAAGCAGGTTTGAGCCGCAGGGCGGGGGAGACACGAGGTGTCCGTCCACTTCGAGCGCTGCCAGGCGGAAGAATCGGCCGGCGATCTCGATCGACTCGCCAGGGAGGAGCCACCCGCAGGGGGCGGGCTTTCCATCAAACCGGGTGCCGGTCCTGGTGGCGAGGTCGACGACGAAGAGGCCCCGGGAATCAGCGTGAAGGTAGGCGTGACGTGTGCTGATAGATCGGTCGTCGAAGCGGACGTCGGCCTCTGGTGTGCGGCCGATCAACCCGAATGGCTTCGCGATCGAGATCGTGAGCGCACTCGAACCTCCGGGCTCGAGAATTTCGAGTACGACCCGTGCTTCGATCCAATAGGGTTCGCCCCGCCTCGGCATCACTCCCCGCCTCCGCATTTCATCGCGTATCGATTCGATCAGGGCTTGGACGACGCGGCCGGCTTGGCGAAACCGACGAGCTTTGACGCCTCGTCGCGTTCTGAGGGTTGAAGCTGTTCGGGTTTCAAGCCCGCCTGCCTCGCGAGGTCGCGATACTTCTCGGACTCGGCTTTCTTCCCCGCCTTCTCGTAGGCCCTCGCCAGGTGGAAGAAGAGGGGAGGAGAGGGCAGGGATGCGACTGCGGTCTCGAGATCCTTGATCGCCTCGTCGACCTTTCCGAGCCGGAGCAAGATCACGCCTCGGGTGTCAAGCAGGTGAGGCTGAAGGCCGACCCGCTTCAAGACCTGATTGATCCGGTCGAGGCCGTCCTCGGGTCGGCCCATCTCTTCAGAGAGGGTCCAGGCCATATTGTTCAAGAAGAGCAAGTTTGACGGGTTCGTTTTGAGAATATCTTGATAGAGTTGGATCTCTTCCGGATAGGATCTCTGGAGATGGCGAAGATAGGCCAGCAAGGGGAGCAACTCGGCGGAGCGGGTCTGGTCCTTGAGCGCGAGAGCGAGGAACTTATCGGTCTGGCCGAGCCAGGGGGCTGGGTCGGCGCTCTCTGTGGCAAGGGCGAGCGACGAGCGGATGGCATCGGCCGTCGCGCCCGACTTGTAGGCGGCGTCGAGCATGGCGAGAGCCTGATCGACCTTCCCTCGACCGCCCAGGAATTCCGCGAAGGCGATCTTTCCCTTCGGCCCCACTGTCGAGAGTTCCTGGCCGTGCGTGTTGGCGGCGTCGAAAAGTTTGAGGTCCATCATGATCTTGAGGATGCCGATACCCACGACCAAGACATCTGGATCAGCCTTGTGTTCTTCGAAGGCACGCCGAAGCGTGGCGACGGCTTTGACGTCGTCTCCTCTAGCGTGGGAGATCCGGGCACCGAGTTCGACGGTCGGCAACGCATTCGGGTCCATCGTCGCAAGTTGGGTGAGTTGTCGCTCGGCCTCGTCGAGGTCTCTCTCGTCGAGGGCCAAGGTGGCATAGAGGAGGACTGAGTCGACGGTCGCCTCTGGGCCGGCGGCAGCCTTGGCGGCAAACTCACGGGCCTTCGTCTTTTGGCCGATCGAGAGGAGGCTTCGCGCAAGCACGTCGTTGAGCTTCGCCGAGTTGGGGATCTCGGCCGCGAGCGTCTCGAGGATCTTGATCGCTGCGTCGCGGTTGCGGGGGTCAGGACCCCTGGCGAGTACGATCGCGCGATGGAGACGGTCGTCGGGCGACTCGGCCCCCGTGGGATCTTCCGCGACCAGCGACATTGCCTCCGTCCAGGCGACGGGGTCGTTCGGCCGGGCCGAGATGATCAACGCGAGCCGTCGACGCGCCCAGTCGAGGCCCGGTGTAACGCGAAGCAGGTGGCGAAGCGATTGCTCGGTCAGTTCGATTCGTCCGGTCGCCTCATAGTAATCGGCGGCGACGCGGCGGACCGTTGCATCGTCGGGCCAGCGTTTGAGCGCGGTGGCGTACGCCTCGTCGGCCTGCTTCCGCGAGCCGATGACGCGGTAACACGTTGCCCAGAGCAGCTCAGGCCGGTCGGTCTTGACTTGCGTCTTTATCGCCTCGATCGTCGCTGTGGCAGCGTCCATCTTCTTCTGCGAGATCTGGAACATCAGGAGCTGGAGCCAGGGGCTAGGGTCGTCGGGACGCTGCCGGGTCAGGACCTTAAGGGCTTCTTCAGCCTCACGCGGCTTGCCGAGCGTGTTGAGGACTCGGGCCTTCCAGACGGTGGCGTCGAGACTCTGGGGATCGCCCTGCACGAACCGCCTTGCCATCCGCTCGGCCTCTTCGGCGTCGCCCGACTGGAGCTTCATTGCCCCGGCGATCTTCTCGATGTCGGGTGGAAACGGGCCGAGCTTTTTATGGAGCGCCTCCAGCTCGTCATTGCGGTTTTCGCGGGCGAGCAGAATGACCAGGGGTCTCAGCGCGATCTGGCCACCGCGCAGGTCGAGAGCTTGCCGATACGCGGCGATCGCTTCGACCGGGTGTCCATTCCGTTCCAGGAGCCGCCCTTCAAGAAGGAAGCTCGAAGGTTGTTGCGAAGCCATCGTCTTGATTTCTTTGATAAGGGCCTCGGCTTCGGCCAGACGTGCCTTGTCCTCGGGAGCCTTGTCACCAATTTCCTTGGGCTTGAGCTGGAGCAGGAACTCGCCGCGTGCGATCTTCCAGAAGAGGCTGTTCGTTCCGCCGATCGCCTTCATGGCGTCGACCTGGGCCTCCATCGCCGCGACGTCGTTGGAGACAACCGCTAGATTCAAGAGTGCCAGGTGAGGCTCAGTCGAGTCGGGCTGGAGCCGCGCCCATTCCTCGAACGAGCGGCGGGCGGCAATGTAGTCGCGCTGGGCCTGATGATATTCACCCATCGCCTTCCAGATGATTGGCTTCTGTTCGACTGGCACACGATCGAGCCCCTCGACAAGGACCTCACGCGCCGCCTTGGCCTCGCCGCGTTCGAGGAGCAGGCGGGACCGAGTCGTACGGAATGGGGCGTTGTCGCCCGCGACCTTTGTGGCCTCGGCCAGCACCGCCAGCGCCTCGTCGACCCGCCGGAGTCTTCCCAGCAAGTTGGCCCGCGCCAGCCAGAGGCTAACCGTGTTTGGCGACCGAGCGCAGGCACTTTGGATCAGATTCAAGCTCTCGTCGAGCCGTCCGTCAGTGGCGAGGTAGTCAGCCCTGACGATCGTGACGTCGGGGGCTTTCGGTGATGCCTTCTCGGCCTTTTCCAGCCAGCGGTCGAACGCAGCCCAGTTGCGGCGATCCTTGGGCTTGGTCGCCTCCTGCTGCCAGAGAAGCTGTGCCAGAGCTGCGAGCAGGCTCGGTTCGTTCGGCAGTGTCACCAGGCCGCGCTCGAGCGTGCTGATTGCCTCCGCCGGCTGGTTGGAGAGTTGGACCCGCGCTATCGCCAGCCAGGGTGGTGCTCCGCCGTCAGCCATCAACACGGAGCGGCGGTAGGCATCGAGAGCCTTGGTCTCGTCGCGCATCATCTCGTAGGCGGTGCCGAGGGCGAAGAGATGCTGGCCCATGAAGTTGCGATCGATCTTATCTCGGATCGCTTCAAGTTCCTTGATCGCCTCGCCGGCGCGTCCCGTCTTGGTCAGCTTCAGCGCGAGGAGATAGCGATACTCAGGATTCGGCTCATCGCCGCCGACGAGCCGACGATATTGGGACATTAGAGGCTCGGCCTCGCGGATCCGGCCCCTCATCAGAAGGAGCCGGGCCAACCGCCAGGTGAGGTCGGCGTCGGAGCCACCTGACTGGATCAGGCCCGATCGCCAGCTCTCGATGGCCGCCTCGTCACGCTGCTCGTGCAGCTCGATCAGGCCTGTCACAAGCTTGATC
The DNA here is from genome assembly GCA_025356435.1 of Isosphaeraceae bacterium. Classification (GTDB taxonomy): domain Bacteria; phylum Planctomycetota; class Planctomycetia; order Isosphaerales; family Isosphaeraceae; genus CAMFLR01. The sequence goes on from JANXSY010000173.1 coordinate 129,622, forward strand.
GGCAGATCATTTTTGGGGGGAGGGTTGATCGCGGCGAGGTGGCGTCTCGCTTCGGCCGTTTCGCCCCGCTGCGCCGCCAACTCAGCGGCGATGAGTCTTGCCTCAGCGTCGCCCGGGGCGAGTTTGATCGCCTCGTCGATTTCAGCCATCGCGTGGGGAAGCTTTTCGGGGGAATCGGGCTCAGATAGGAAGAACTGGAACCGCGCCAGCCGCGCCTCAGCCGACTTCGGGTTGGCTTTGAGCAGGCTGTCCATAATTTCCAACGCTCGTTTCGGGTTCTTCCCCTTCGTCCGGTAGAGCCGGGCGAGTCGCAGGCCGCCTCGGACATCGCCGGGCTGCATCTTCTCGGCCGTCTCATATTCCACGATCGCGCGGTCGAGCGCGGGGGTGTCGCCGAGATAGCCGACCCCCTCCAGGGCCTGTGCCATGAGCCGGTGAGCCTCGGCGTCGTCGGTTAGCTTGAGATATTCTTCGGCTGCGACCTGCGCCGTGCGGTAGAGGTGGGCCCGCAGATTAAATTCGATCTGACGCTTGCGGGCCTCTTTTCGCGACGGATCAAGCGCGAGAATCTGGCCCTGCACCCGGATCGCCTCGTCGAGACCCGAGCCATCGCGGCCGAGGACTTGGCTCTTGAGGTCGAGGGCTTCCAGGCTAGACGGATTAATTTTGAGATATTCATTGATGAATCGCAGCGCATTGTCGGGCCGGTTATCTTCCACCGACTTCCGCGCCTGTTCGAGAAACGTCCGTTGACTTGCCTGGCCCAGGACCGCCTTCAAGATGAAGAAGACCGAGGTCCCGACGACGACAACCGCCGACAGGATGACCAGCGCCCGAATATTAAGCCGGCGTGTCGTGGGGACCGCCTGGCCCATCGAATTCCCCGCCGTCGCGAACGGACGTCTCGGACTGTTCTGCTTGCTCATGATGCGGCTCCAGATGGTGACCCAACTCGCCCCCCGCAGCGTGCCGCAGGGGCTGGGACGGATCAGGCCCCCTCTCACTCAACTTGCAATAGTCCGGGCGCGCTCGCCGGTGCCGCATCCTCGGCCTCAAGTTTCGCCACGCCACAGACCCGACGCCGGCGACCCTGAGTTCTCGAATTAATTCTAGGCGACGGCGCGATCTGGCCGCAACCCGGGCTGCCTGAGGTCGCGACGCGGAGAGGTGTTGTAGAAAGGCGACACGCCTGCTGCGGGACGGCATCCCTCCCCAGTGCGAGACCGAGCACTGAGATTCTAACTTGCAAAGGACCGTGTCACAGACCATGATCGTAAACTAATGAATGATGTAGTTGTAGAATGCAATTACCATCCGTACAGACCTCGCGACATGTGGCATGATAGTTGCCGACGAAAACGGTTTGGTGTCGCCGAAGGGTGGCCCCACTTGAGAAACTCATAGACGTCGTTAAAGTCACCCTGATGAATACCGATACGATTGCATCGCGGCGTACTTTCCTGTCCCTCCTGACCAGGTTCGGGTTAGCGCTGGCGCTCGTACTCGGCTCAGGCGGTATCCGGTGGTGGCAGGCCCGACGTGTCGACGCTGCGATGGCTTCTGGACGGGAATCGCCGTTTCCACTTTCGACGATCCCCATGGAGTTCGGCAGTTGGATTGGCTCGCCGACTGACCTCGATGCCCGGATTGTTGAGGCGACGGGCAGCACCGACCACGTCACTCGCCGCTACCTCGACCAACGTACCGGCGTCGCTATCGACGCGATCGTCCTCTACGGGCCAACGTCTGACATCTTTATCCACGCTCCCGAGATCTGCTATCCCAAGGCAGGTTTTATCGGTGTGGGCGAATCCCCGATCCGCGAGATTCCCTATCAGGGGGGCCTCGCTCCCTTCCGATCCCTTGGATACACCAAGGGCGAGCCGGGCCATATTGACCACCACGAGGTCTACTATGCCTGGCGCTTCAACGGCCGCTGGTCGACCTCGGTCAGCAGTCCGAAAGAATCGGAGCGGATACCAGGTATGTACAAGGTGCAGCTTGCGCGTCGGACCGCCAAGTTTGAGTCGCGCACCGTGGACAACCCCTGCGAGGCGTTCCTCGCACTGCTCATCCCCGATCTAGAGGCGAGAATCACCGGCCAGACCTTTCCGCCCTCGACGCCGAAGTCCCAGCCGTGATCCCCCCTCACGTCCTCGACGACCTTGGAAAGCACCCATGACAAACTCTGACGATCGCCTTCATGGCTCGATACCGGTACGCCATACCGAGATCGTTCCCGCCCCGGCAGGTCACGAGATCGAAGAGTCGTTCCACGACATGCCGGTCGCACGGAAGCGGATCACGGTCAAGCTCATCGGCCGGGCGATCCGTCGGCACTGGTGGCAGGCTCTCCTAGTGTGGGGCATCGGCTCAGTCGGTTTGATGGCGTTGGCCTACCTCAAGGTGAAGCCGACATATGTCGCGTACGCCCGCGTCAAGGTCGAGCCGGCCGAGCGGGGGCTCTACCGAGACAACGGCAACAACAACGATTTTGCGGAATACAAAGAGACCCAGGTCAACATCATCTCCAGCCCGAACGTGCTGGAGACCGCTTTCGCCGCCCACCCTGAGCTGCTCAAATATCCCCGGCTGGCGAAGACAGAAGACCCAATCGCCGAGATCCGTGGCACGATCAACGTTATGATCGTGCAGAAGACCAACTTGATCGACGTGTCGATGTCGTCGGAGTCGACGATGGAAGCCACGGCGATCGTGAACGCGGTGGTCAACGCCTACCTGGTGAACGCCTCCGACAACAATAGCCAAGAGACCGAACGGAAAATCTCCCGGCTTAACGAGGCACGTCAGGAAAAGGCCCGCGAGGTCGGGCAGAAGCGTGCCGCCCTCCGGCAGCTTACGAGCAAGCACGGCACGATCAACGTCACGGAACTCAAGAATCGCGGCTCGGTCTCAGTCGAGCAATACAGCCAGCTCAGCACACAACTGCTCGGTGTCCAGCTTGACATCATGAAGGCCGAAGCTCGACTCAGCCACCTTCAGAACGAACAGTCGGTGTCCGCTCCGGTTGGAGGTTCTGATGACCGCAAGATGACGGAGCAAGACCTTTCCGACCTCTTCTACAACCATCCCCGGGTCGCGGACGTGAATGCGAAGTATGAGCGGGCTAAAGCTCGCTACGACGCGTTGAAGTTGAGCATTCGAAATCCGCTCGACCCCAGCTTGGCAGCCCCGCAAAAGACCATGGTTGACGCTAAGGCCCAGATTGACGCTCTCTGGGTCCAGCTCAAACCGACTCTCCTCGCCCAGAGCCGTACCGGGGCCGCGCGGCCTGGCGGGCCGAACGCATCGGATATCGCCCTGCATGAGGCAGAGATCGCCGTCCAGGCCCTCAAGGTGCAGGAGGCCGCCCTCAACGACAAACTTAACACGCTCAATATCAAGCAGAAGGAAGAGGGGGTCGATGTGATCGCCCTCGAATTCGAGAGGATGGACCTTGGCCGCGCCGAGAAATATCTCGGGACGATCGAAGACAACCTCGCCCAGATCGAGTTCGAGAACCGCAACCCTTTGGCTCGAATCCGCCTGGAGTTTCCCGCCAAGCCATCGGGCAAGGCGAGCACGAGCAATCGACTCAAGATCATGGCGATGGCACCGATTGGAATGCTTTTCGGTGTGCTCTGCCTTCTCGTCGCGTTCGAGCTCCATGCCAGTCGGGTGGTCGATCCTGAAGACATCCCCTTGCGAATTCGCGTGCCGGTCATTGGCGTCGTGCCGCCGTTGCCGCAGGTTCGCGTGTCGGGAGTGGCCTTTACGTCCCGCGACGAGTTCCGCGTTCAGCGTCAGCTTGATCAGTATGTCCAGAGCCTCGACCATCTCCGTGTCGCCCTCTGCTCGGGCCGTAACGCCTGGGGCCGCGATCGCCGATGCATCCTGATCACCAGCGCCATTAGCTCGGAAGGCAAAACGACGCTCGCCGCCCAGCTCGCCGAACGCTGCGTCAACGCGGGCCTGCATACGCTGTTGATCGACGGTGACCTCCGCAACCCGACCCTGACTCGGATGTTCGACGCACCGACCAGCCGAGGCCTGATCAACGTCCTTCGAGGCGATGCCACCACCGAAGAGGCGATCCACGTCGTCGGCGGTGCCGGCGGGTTCAGCTTCATGCCGGCAGGAACCCCCAAGGTTGACCCATCACGGCTCTTGCACGGCGAGCGTCTCGGCCAGTTACTCACTCAGGTCCGCGAGCTCTTCGACATCGTGATCGTCGACGCTCCGCCCGTCCTCCCTGTCCCCGACGCCCTGACGATTGGCCGATGGTGCGACGGGGCAGTCCTCGCTGTCCGATACGACATGAGCCGGTTCCCGTTAGTCGAGAAGGCCAACCGTCGCCTCGCCTCGGTCGGTGTCTCAGTCATCGGGGCAGTCGTCAACGGCGTCCACATCGCCAACTCGACCTACGGGTCTTACTACCCATCTTACAGCTACTCGAACGAACGCGATTCGGGAACGCCCCTCGACGTCTGAGTGTCGAGCCGGTGCAATCTTCGATCTCTCCACCGATTGCCGGGACGTGAGTCCTCGGGAAATCGACCATATATGATGAGTTCTTTGGCAATTCGTCCCGCACGCATCACAGAGTTCTGACCCTAATCGCGTCGAACGAAGCTAACTCCGAGAGTCTGACCCCAATCGCGCCGAACGAAGCCAACTCCCTGGCCAGCCCTGATCGCGCCGAACGAATTTTTCCTGTGCCCTTGGGACACCCGACCCCATAAAAAGAACACTAGATGGATGCATGTGCCCAGTAATTGCCGGGCATTCCTCAAATTGCGCCAATCACTCAGAATCAAGATTTTCAGGGCAACCCGACCACTGCCCGCGCGACCTTCGACCGAGCGAACCCAATCCGGTCCCCTCCCCACCCTGTGGGAGAGGGCTAGGGTGGGGGGGCATGCCGCACAACCTTTCGACCGAGCGAACCCAACCGACATCGACCGATCATCGCGCCAAACGAACCCAACCCGGTCTCGCGGTTGATCCACGC
>JANXSY010000174.1 GCA_025356435.1 Isosphaeraceae bacterium
GACGATCAGTCGATGGATCGGTTTGAGTCGCCAGCCTTGCGCGACGAGTTCCGTGGCGAGCCAGTCGAGAAGTTCAGGATGAGTCGGGGCCTCGCCGCGCACCCCGAAGTCGCTCGGCGAGCCGACGATCCCGCGGCCGAAATGGTGCTGCCAGAGCCGGTTGACGATCACCCTCGTGGTCAGCGGATTGTCGGCACGGACCACCCATGCCGCGAGCGAAGCGCGCCGATGTGATGTCTTCGCCTCGGCCTTCACCGGTCCGAATGCATCCTTCGGCTGCGAGATGAGAATGACGCCGGGCGGTCTCGGGGCGACTTTCGGCCCTTTGTTCTTCGTCTCGCCGCGTTTCAGAACGAACGTCTCGGGCGGCGTGTTCGACTCGTCGATCAGGGCCATCGCCTTGGCCGGCGGCCTGGGCAACGTCACTTCAATCGCGTGAATCTCCCGCTTGAGACCTTCGCGGATCGCGTGATCCTTTGGCTTCTTGGCAACCGCATCCGCAACGTCTTCCCATCGGACATTCAAGCTGCTGTTCAGGCCGGCAACCATCCGCATCTGGGCCGGCGTCCGCTCTCTCTCCGGAGTCGCGAGCAGAGCCTTCTCGGCGGGGGTGAGGCTGGCGTGCTTCTCCTCTTGGAGCGTCTTGCGGTAGGGCGTTTCGAGGATGGCCATCTGCGTCCGGAACGGGGCGACCTTGGCGGCGATCTCCCCCTCGGCCCGCTCGAACGCAGCCTGGTCTTCGGGCCGCGAGATCGGCTTGTCGACGAGATTGGACCCCGCGAAAAAAGCCTGAAGTCGATAGTAGTCGGTCGTGGGCAACGCGTCGAACTTGTGGTCGTGGCAGCGGGCACAGGCCATCGTGAGGCCGAGGAAGACCGACCCAACGGTTCCCGTGATCTCGGTCAGTTCCGACTGCCGACGGACGGCGGGATCGATGTTGCCCCCGACGACTTCCCTCGGCCCGCATCGCCCGAAGCCCGTGGCGATGAGCGCCGCGTTGTCTCTTGGCGCAACCTCGTCGCCCGCAAGCTGGAGGGTGACGAACCGGTCATAAGGCATGTCGGAATTCAGTGCCGAGACGACCCAGTCGCGATAGCGCCAGGCGTCGGGCCGTTCAACATCGAGTTCGAAGCCGTTCGAGTCGGCGTAGTGTGCCAAGTCGAGCCAGTGCTGCGCCCAGCGCTCGCCGTAAGCGGGGCTTGCGAGCAGTCGATCGACGAGCCGCTCATAGGCCCCCGGCCCGTTATCGAACTGGAAAGCCTCGACCTCGGCCGGGTTCGGCGGCAGCCCCGTGAGGTCGAAGCAGAGGCGACGGATCAGGGAGATCTTGTCGGCCTCGGGCGACGGCGTGAAGCCCATCGTCTCTAGGCCCGCGAGGATGAAGCGATCGATCGGGTTTCGGACCCATTCGGCCCGCTTGACCTCAGGTAGCGCCGGACGGACGACCGGCTGATACGACCAATGGTCGCGCTGCTCGGCCTTGAACGCCTCGGGCGGGGCGGGATCGCTCGCGGGCATCTTCTCCTCGCCCAGGAGTCGAGCGGGGAGCGTCGCAAGCCAGACAATCAAGCCGAGTCCGATGAAGGCGCGGAGCATGGCGGGGCGTTCCCTGAGTGTCGGGAGGCGTCTCGACTGTCAACGCAATTGTCTCACGATCCTATCACGACGCCAAGGAGGAGGAAGGTTGGGCTCAGATTAACTCTCGGATGAGCCGACCTTCATAGTTCACCTGGACGGGTCTGCCATCCGGAGTATGGTGGGTTGTGGAGAGGGGGATGCCAAGTCGGTCATAGATCGTGGCTGCGAGGTCTTCGGTCATATAAGGGGCCTCGATCGGTTGCTCCGCCAGCGCGTTCGTCTTGCCGACGACAAGGCCGTGCTTGAGGCCTCCGCCCGCCAGGAGAGCGACGCTCGCCGTCGAGTGGTGGTCGCGACCGGCTGACGGGTTGACCTTGGGCGTCCGGCCAAAGTCGCTCATAACGACGACCAGAGTCTTGTCGAGTTGGCCACGGTCAGCCAGGTCTTGAAGCAGGCCTGAGACGGCAGCGTCAAGACGAGGGAGTAATTTGCTCGAAAGGGATGTGAAGTTGTTCTGATGAGTATCCCAGCCGCCATCGGTGACAGTGACGAACCGGACTCCCGACTCGACGAGGCGACGCGCGAGCAGGCAGCCCTGACCAAGCGACGATCGGCCGTACCGGTCGCGGAGGCGAGGGTCTTCGGACGCGATGTCGAAGGCCTTCTTGGCCCGAGGCGCGGTGATGAGGTTGTAGGCTTTTTGGTAGAAGACGTCGGTCGCTTCGAGGGGACCGGGCGACGATTCCATCTTGGCCTGCCAGGTGTCGACCGCGGCGAGCACGCGGCGACGGCGGTCGAATCGAGTCTTGTCGATCGAACCGGGGAGCGTTACGTCTCGCACGGTGAAATTCGGGCTCGACGCATCGCCGGGAAGGACGAACGGGTTGTACTGGTCGCCGAGGAAGCCGGCCACCCCGCCCCCGAACCGCATGTCGACCGACGTGCCGATCTGGATATAGGGGGGCATGCTCTCGCGGTCCCCCTTCTCCTTCGCGATCACCGAGCCGAAGGAGGGATAGGTGAGGGCCGGAGTGAACGGATGACCCGACATCATGTAGGCATCGGCCACTCCGTGCGACCCGTTGCGAGGGTTGAGCGAGCGGAGGATCGAGTATTTATCCTGGTGTCGCGCGAGCTTGGGCAGATGTTCGCTCAGATGAATCCCGGCGACATTGGTCTCGATGACGCCGAATTCGCCGCGAATCTCTGCTGGGGCTTCAGGCTTGGGATCGAAGCTATCGATGTGGCTCAAACCGCCCTGGAGCCAGACGAGGATGCACGAAACATCCCCCGCGCCGTGTGCCGACGCTTCAGCGCGTAATAGCCCCGGAAGCCCCAGGCCGAACGCCGAGAGCGTCCCGACGCGCAGGGCGTCACGTCTCGTCATCCCGTCACAACTGCGCCCGGCACCCATCTTGAGTTCGAACATCGTCGACCTCCCGCATCGTTCACTCGTCGCAACATATTGGAACAAAGTTTAACATCGTCCGAAGTCCCGACGCAAGCGAAACCTTTTTTCGCGACGAGGATGTCTCAAGCTTCCTTCCCGGATTAAGCTGGGGCCGTGATGCGTCGCAAACTGGGGAGGAATCGCGTTGTCTCTGGTCGAGTTGAGGGAAGTCTCGAAACGATTCGCCGGGGCGTCCGACCTTGCTGTCACGGGCGTAAACCTTCGAGTCATCGAGGGCGAACGGTTCGTGATCGTCGGGCCTTCGGGTTCGGGGAAGACGACCGTACTAAGGCTGATCGCGGGATTGGAGGTCCCCACGAGCGGAGAGATTCGGATCGGCGACTCGCGAGTGAACGAGGTTCCCGCGCGACGTCGAGGGGTCGCAATGGTCTTCCAGCATCAAGCCCTCTACCCGCATCTCAATGTCTTCGATAACCTCGCCTTTGGCCTCCGTGCCCGCCGTGTCCCCCGCGCTGAGCTTGTCGAGCGGACGGAAGCGGTCGCGAGTTGGCTGGGGCTCTCACCGTTCCTTGGTCGCAAGCCGAAAGCCCTATCGGGCGGGGAACGGCAACGGGTCGCGATCGGGCGCGCCGTGGTGACACGGCCGTCGGTCCTTCTGCTCGATGAGCCGTTTTCAGGTCTCGACGCGCCGCTCCGCGCCTCGACGCGTGACACCCTCCTCGACCTGCATCGACGCCTGGGCGGGACTCTGATCATGGTCACGCATGACCAGGACGAGGCCTTCGCGATTGGCGACCGGATCGCTCTCATGCGAGGCGGGAAGGTCGAACAGGTGGGGTCGTCCAGGGAGATTTTCGATCGCCCGGCGAATCGGTTTGTGGCTGGTTTCCTGGGCGATCCGACGACCTCGTTTCGCCCTGATCGAAGCGAGGGAGATAGCGTCGGGACTGGCGAGGCAGAGAACTGAGTCGTCGCGCCGCGTCTCTAAGCCCTTGCGGCCCGGCTCGTCGGGGGCGACGCTAGTCGGCGAGTCGATCACCCCTACGATGAGTCACGAGCCGCAGGCCGACCATGTCCAAGCCGACCGA
>JANXSY010000186.1 GCA_025356435.1 Isosphaeraceae bacterium
TGGTCGAGGTAGAGCCTCGCCCGGAGCGATGACCCCTTGGCCAGGCCGCGAGCCTGAAGCAGGAGAGCATAAGCCCCCTTCGGATCGGGCGGCGTGATTGCGTCGTCGGGCTTGAGCAGCCTTCGCGCGAACGCCTCATAGACCTCCGCGAGCCGGTCTTTCCGAGTCCCCGCGAGCAACCGTTCCGCCTCAACCCGGGCCAGCGTCTCAGCGGCGGCGGTCCTGCCTGCCGCGAGTTCGGCCGACGCTAGCGCGGATCGGATCTTCGCCGACCATGTTCCCGATGGGTCAGCCTCGAGCGCCTTGGCCCACGTCCCCCGCGCCGCTTCGGCCTTGCCCGAGAGCCGTTCGGCCGTGCCCCGGATCAACGCCCGGTAGGATCGGTCGGACAGCCCGCCGTCGTTGGGTTCAACCTTGTCGAGGGCTGCGATCACCTCGGCATACGTCCCGGCCTGCATTGCCGCCACGACCCCTGGCGGAAGCTTCGGCGTCGGTGGAGCAACCGCCCGCTTCGAGGCCGAGTCAGGCGGGGCCGCCCCGAGGCCCATCGAGACGAGGACCAGCCCGGATAGGAGCGACGCTCGGCCGAAGGAGATGCTCACGGCGGTAGGCTCCTCAAGAGGTATCGACGCACCCACCCCGCCACGACCCCTGAGAGGGCGGCGGCTGGTCAAGGAATGGTCGGAAGACGCGCTGGTGAATTTCAAGGATAAGACGACGGCGGACCCAAGTCCATCGACTCTTGGACGACAAAGGCCGTCGAGAGTTCAACGTCTCTCCTCCTAACGGCCCAGCGGTCGCTTCCTTAGATGCGGCGGTCCCGAGAGGTTCCAAGTTCAATTTTAGGGGATCGCAAACCCACGTGACCTCAGCATCCGGCAGACCGCGAGCAGCGGCAGGCCGACGATCGCGGTGAAGTCGTGGCAGTCGATCCGATCAAAAAGGGCGATCCCCAGCGACTCGATCTTATAGCTCCCGGCGCAATCCATCGGGCGATCGGCCTCGACATAGCGGGCCGCTTCCTCTGGAGTCAGGGGCCGGAGCCGAAGCGTGGTCACGTCGGTAAAGACCTCGGTGTCATGGGCGTCGACCACGGCGACCGAGGTGATGAGCCGGTGCTCTCGACCCGCGAGCAGGAGCAACTGCTCGACCGCCCGCTCAGGAGTCTCCGGCTTGCCGAGAACCAGGCCCTCGAAGGCGACAAGCTGGTCACTGCCGATCACGACCGCCCCCGGCTCCTTCGACGCCACGGCCTCGGCCTTCGCCCGCGCCAGGTGCTCGGCGATCGCGATCGGATCGGTAAAGGCCTGCTTGACTACGTCTTCGTCCACGCCGGGCGAGACCGACCGGAACGCGATCCCCAACCTTGCGAGCAACTCGCGGCGATACGGGGACGTGCTGGCGAGGATCAGATCCATCAACGGGCCTCGAAGGCAAAAAAAGGCTCCCCGCGTCCACCTTGGGAGGGGAAACGGGGAGCTTCGCTGGGTGGATTTTCGACTCGATCGTTATCAGCGCTGGGTGCGGTTGCCCATCCCGAACAGCGAACCAATAAGGCTCGTGCGGCGAGGGGCCTGCACCGGCGGTTGCGGCTGCGGCGCGGGGGTCGGATTGCTCGCGACGACGCTCGGCGGCTCAAGAAAAGCCCCGCTCGTTGGCAGTGAGGCGGGGAGGTCTGAGAGCATCGGAGCGTCTGTGGGCGGGCTAACGGCCAGCGGTGCCATCTCGGGCAGGGCCAGCACGGGGCTGCTCGTCTCCAGGCTCGAAGCCGGGGTTCGCCGCGAGACGCCCTTGGGCCGCAGGCTGAGCGGGGCGTCGAGGCTAGGTGCTCCATCCACGGGGGCCGCATTCGCGTTCGGGCCGTCGCGAGGGGGTGTACCGATCCGATCGATCGGAGCGGCGGACCCACCCGCATTTGGCCGGGGCGAGCCGGTCGCTCGGGGACTCAGGAAGGGGTCGTCGGTCTCGGGGTTCGCGGGAACCGCCGGACGCTTGGGGGTCGGGTTCGAGTCAATCTCGAACGGCGACCGCGAGTTTCCAGGGAGTTTTGGCAGGGTCGGGTCCGTGCCTGGACGTCCGTCGGCTCCCGATCGCCCGCCAGGTGCCATATCTGGATCGGGGGCGGTGGAGTCAGAATCCATGTCACTCGGCGGCAGCTTGGGCTTCGGGTCGGCCGGCCGTTCGCGGAACGATTGCTCTCGGTTCGGCAGTTCGGGGTTCGGGCAGGGACAGGCCCAGCCTTCGGGGAAGGTCCGCCAGCAGGTCGGATAATACCCGAAATAGTCTCGCCTGACATGCTTGTAGAAGGGAGGCTCTGCGGCACACTCGGTCCGCTGCCTCTGGATGAACAGGTTCGGGAATAGTTGAGCCTGGGCGAGTGCCGGCAGTCCTGCCAACAACGCTAGCGTCAGGCCAAAGGACGACCCGACTCTCCTCCATGACAACGTTAACATCCTCGCCTCATGGGTTGCGGGGTATATGGAGTACCCGTCACGTTTGACGGGGTTTAGGTGCGACCTGGTAAGCTGCCAAGTCTACGCTGTTTTCGATCGGACATCGGAGCCTGCGTACTCAAACGAATCTCGGGCAATGGGGTCGCCGTGGGGCGGCAGGAACGCATGGGGGGATTAGGTAAGAACGCCGAGAGGTCTTGGAGTGGCTCACAAGCGCCGATGGCCGGAAAAGCTCATTCCCGCGCCGAGCGGAGGCCGATCCCGATACCAATAGCTTGGAGCACGATCGGGCCAGGAGGATAACGGATATGCGCTCTTTGATTCGGATGTCGGTCGTCGCGGCGGCCTGCCTGGTCTCGGGCCAGTTCGCATTGGCGCAGGGGCTGGGGCGATATCAGGGGCAGAAGCCGGGGGCGGTTCAGATGTTCTCGAATCCCGGGATGAATCCGTATATGAATCCCTATGCGGCGGGGATGATGCCGAACAATCCCGACTTCCTCCTCTATATGAACTCCGCCAACCAAATGAACGGGGGGTTCGGCACCGGCGTCATGAGCGGTACACGTGCTGCGCCGGGTCAGCAACTCGGGACCAACGGGCAGGCGCTGGGGACGACGATCAAGACCCCCGGCCAGGCCCCGATGGGTCGGAACACCCCGGCCAAGGCGGGGCAGGCGAAGGCCAAGAACGGTCGACCGGCGGCCTTGATGCCGCTGGCCTCGTCGGTCCCGGGCTCAGGGGCGGCGGGCTTCTTCGGCCGAGGTTTCGACTCGACCGGCGGAGCGGGCCGGTTCTACAACCGCACGAGCGGGCGATTTCAGAATAACGGCCGATAAGGTTGAGACAGGGCGTTTCGGCTTGAGACGACGGCCACGTCGTGCCGATGAGAGAGGTGGCGTGTCAAGCCCGATCCGCGCTGAGGGGATCGGGACGACAGCCGGGGCGGTCCGCGAGCCTGTGGTTGGCCGCGAGCATCGCCCCTCGTCTCCACGCGGTCGACATGGAGTCGGCCGACCCGCCGGTCGTGGTTCGCCGGGGCAGGAGTGTCGCATGGA
>JANXSY010000195.1 GCA_025356435.1 Isosphaeraceae bacterium
CTCGGCCGCGCCTGCGATCGCCAGGCCCCGGTCGACGTCCCAGGTGGCGAGGGTCCAGCCCTCGCGGCGGCAGAGGCCGACGATCTCGGTCGCGGCGTCGTCGGGCTCGGGCGAGCGGACCCAGAGGCCCGTGAAGCAGGCGCGGACATGCTCCGCCATGCTCTCGGCAAGCGTCATGGACTTCTCCGTGTTGATGATCGGGGGATGGGGAGAGGGTCGGCGATCAGCCGCGATGTTCGATCCGTCGTTCGGTCGGTGCGGTCAGGAAGGCCTCGGCGGTGGGGACGTCGGCGACGACGACGCCGAGGGCCCGCTCGACGAACCGACTCGCCTCCTTGCAACCGCCGCCGGCGAAGCCCTTCGTCTCGACCGTCGCCTTTCCATCGGCGGAGACGGTGATCTCGATGGTCTTCATGCGTCACCTCCGACGCCGATGGTGAGCCGGATCGACCCGTCGGCCAGCGGCCGCTCGGAGACCGAGTGACCGCGACGCCGCGCCTCGATTGTGGCCTTCTCGATCGCGTAGGCCTGGAGGAAGCGGCCGAACTGGGCGGGGTCGCCCCACTGCCCGCCGTAGTTGTCGTAGCGGATGCCGCCGGTGGCGACGTCGACCACGGCCGGATAGAGCCAGCCGGGCAGCTTGACGAGCAGGCCGGCGGCCTCGCCCTCGAAGAGCTTCGCGGTACCCTCGACGGGCTCGGGCAGGCCGAGGCGGCGGCAGGCCGAGGCCATGGCCTGGCGATCGCGGACCTCGGTCGCGATGCTGACGATGTGCGACATGGGCAGTCTCCACGCGAGGATGTGGCAGATGACCGGCGGCCCGAGCCCGAAGGCTAGGGCCGCCCTTCACCTGTCTATGACGCGGGATCACCCGCAATTTAGCGTGTGATTCATTGTAATTGTGATCACTTTACCCCCACTTTCTGAAAACCTCTCACCGGCGTGCTAGAGTCAGATTGCTGTCCGAAGCGGAACAGCGACGATGAGGACGGGGGGTCCGGACGGCCTCGATCAAGCACATATTGATTGTGAGCAGCGATGCCATCAGATTCGTTCGAAGCCTTCTTTTCCAGGGCCACCTCCTCCCCGTCAGGTGCAACCGGCCGAAAGCCATACCCCTATCAAGTGGCGTTCGCCGAAGGCGACTCGTTGCCCGCCCTGCTCAACGTTCCGACCGGCCTGGGCAAGACGGCGACGGCCATCCTCGGCTGGCTCTACCGGCGACGCGAACATCCGAGCGACGAGGTTCAAAAGGCGACCCCACGACGACTCGTCTACTGCCTGCCGATGCGCACCCTCGTCGAGCAGACCGAACGATCCGCCCGCGAGTGGCTGGACAACCTCGGATGGTCGAAAACCGTTGACGTCGAAATCCTCCTGGGCGGAGGCGATATGGGCCTCTGGGACCGCGATCCCGGCCGCGTGGCGATTCTAATCGGCACACAAGACATGCTGCTCTCGCGGGCCTTGAACCGAGGTTACGGGATGTCGCGCTACCGGTGGCCCGTCCATTTCGCGCTCTTGAATAACGATTGCTTGTGGGTGATGGATGAGACGCAGCTCATGGGGGTCGGTCTCACGACCACGGCCCAGTTGCAGGGATTTCGGGCGACGTTGAATTCGTTCGGCGCGACGCATTCGCTCTGGATGTCCGCTACCCTCGACACCGCGCCTATCGAAACCATCGATCACCCCAAGCCGTCCGGGGGCTTCTCCTCGCTCAGATTGACCGAAAAAGACTTGGAACATCCTCCGGTCAAGCGCCGACTACAGGCGATGAAGACCTTGCAAGAGGCGACGACCGTGCTCGACGGATCGTCCGAGAAGGGATATGCGAAAGCCCTGGCGTCGGAGATCGAGACCGCGCATCGACCGGGGACGTTAACCCTCGTCGTGCTCAATCGGGTCGCGAGGGCACAGGATGTCTTCCGCGAACTGGAGAAGTTGGCGAAGAAGAAGGCAGACCCCGCGAATCTGGCCCTGATTCATTCGCGATTCCGGCCCCGCGACCGCGCTCGGCAGGAGGATCAACTCTTCTCCGAGGCGATCCCTGGCGCGAGTCGGATCGTGGTCGCGACCCAGGCCATCGAGGCGGGGGTCGACCTTTCAGCGGCGACGATGTTCACCGAGCTCGCCCCGTGGCCCTCGCTCGTGCAGCGATTTGGCCGATGCAATCGCGGCGGCGAGTTCGCCGACGCCGCCGTTTTCTGGATCGACATTCGCCCGAAGGACGACAAGGACAAGCTGGCGCTCCCTTACGACGCGGCCGAATTAACCAAGAGCCGTGGGTTCCTCGAATCACTCAAAGATGTCGGCCCGGCATCGCTCGGGGCCGTCAACGACCCACGCCCCGCGACGGTGGTTCACACCTTGCGGAGGAAGGATTTGCTCGATCTCTGGGACACGACGCCCGACCTCGCCGGTAATGACCTCGACGTCTCGCGCTACATCCGCGATAGCGACGACAACGACGTCCAGTTCTACTGGCGAGACTTCGACGGCGATCAACCCCCCGAGAACTTCCCAGCCGCCGATCGCGACGAGTTATGCGCCGTCAGGATCGGCGACGCCAAGGACTTCGTGAAGAAACTCAAGGACAAGACGACCGCCCTCGTCTGGAACACCTTGGATCGATCCTGGCGCAAGGTCGAATCCGACGCGGTTCGTCCCGGCATGGTGCTGCTTCTCAAGCCGGAAATGGGAGGCGACCTCGACGCGATTGGCTGGACCGGCGATCCGAAGGACAAGCCGAAGCTCGATCCGCCGAAGACGACCATCCCCGTCGAAGGGATGGACGACGATCGCGATGCGATACGAAAAAACTGGGTCTCGCTGACGGATCACCTCCGAGACGTGACCGAGGCCGTCGAGTCGTTTCGGGGGGCGGGCGTCGGTTGGGATGCGACGATTCCGTGGCCCGCGATCGTCACCGGCCTCACGCTCGCTTTCGCGCATACGCTCGGCGAATTCGGCGTCGTCTTGATGGTCGGCGGCGCGATCCCCGGCGAGACTCGCACCATCGCCGTGGCCATCTATGACAGCGTCGAGGCGTTCGACAACAGCGCAGCGGGTTTGATGTCCGCGATGTTGCTGACGATATCGCTGGTCGCGCTCAGCCTGACCTACGCGCTGTCGCGCAAGATCGGGCGCAGGCATGGC
>JANXSY010000231.1 GCA_025356435.1 Isosphaeraceae bacterium
GGGCCGACGCTCGGCAAAGCCTATCGACGTAACTCCCTACTAAATAATGTCTAACGTCCGATCGTCTGGTCGACGACTTGTCAACGTTCACTGGGGGAAAACCTGTTGATAACCGCGTGGAGTGGGCAGCGGCGAGTCGACTCGATCGGGCATGGGGATCGGTCTCAAAACGCCGGAGCGTCCGGAAAGGGTCCGGTCGTCACGTCATGCGCAACGGGGTTATCGACGGGTTTCCCCCCGGTGAACAACGTGTGTTGTCGTCGGTTAAGTCTTTGGGTAGCATGGGCTTGATCGGGATCGCCCGGAGTTGTGCACGGATGGAGGTCGACACTTCTAAGGAGACGATGAGTAAGGTCTCTCATCTCTCTTCAAGAAGAAGATCGGCCAGTACCCTCGAACGTCGGGCGACGATCAGGCCCCAGTCTTTCAGCGAGGTCATGGCATGAAGGCGTTATGCAACCGCAAGGGATTGCTGGCTGCGTTCGGGATGGTGTCCGGGGTCGCCCCGACGCGGAGCCCGAAGCCGATCCTCCAGAACCTTAAGCTCGTCGTTGACACAGAGGACGGCTCGACCCTGATGGCGACCGACCTCGAAGTCGGCATTCGCTATCGGGTGCTCGGCGTGAAGGTCGACCAACCCGGATCGGTGATCCTGCCGACCGCCCGGATGCAGCAGATTCTCGCCACCAGCTCCGACGATGAGATCGCGATCGAGGCCGATTCCGAGGGTCTGACCGTGCGCGGGCTGAGGTCACAATTCCGCCTGCCGGCTGAAGACCCCGACCTCTTCCCCGAGGTTCCCGACTTCGGCGCGACGAGCTATCACGTCGTCGGCGCGGCCGATCTGCGACGGTTGATCCGCCGGACGATGTTCGCAACCGATGTCGAGAGCACACGTTACGCGCTGGGTGGGGTGCTCGTCGAGTTGTCAAGCGAGGCGATCGCGATGGTCGGCACCGACGGCCGTCGCCTGGCGAAGATGTCGGCGGGAGCCGAATCCGAGAACGATGCGCCGGTGCCGCAAGGGATGCCGGTCATCCCCGTGAAGGCCCTCAAATTGATCGAGCGTAACCTCAGCGACGACGACCCGCCCGTCCACCTGACAATCCAGGGGACGACCGCCGTCTTGGTGCGGACGCACAACGCGGTGATCTACAGCCGCCTGGTCGAAGGCCGCTTTCCGCGATACCAGGACGTCTTCCCAGCGAAAGCCGACGTAAAGATCCCGATGGAAGTTGGATCGCTGCGTCTGGCCGTCGAACAGGCGTCTATCGTCACCAGCGACGAGAGCCGGGGCGTCGACTTCAACTTCGCCCCCGAGGCCCTGACGCTCGCGAGCCAGGCCGCCGACGTGGGCAGCTCGCGGATCGAACTTCCGCTCGGCTACGAAGGCAAGTCGGTCGAGATCACCTTCGACCCGCGCTACCTGATCGATGCCCTGAAGAACCTCGACGACGCCTCGACCATCACCGCCGAGCTGATCGACCACAAGAACGCCGCCGTCTTCAAGACCGACGACGGGTACAGCTACGTGGTCATGCCGCTGACGCGAGAGCGATAGTCTGCCTCGACATCAACAGAGCCAAGCGGGGCGACCTTGGAACCGAGGTCTGCCCCCGCTCGCTCTGTCCACTCTTGTCGACTTTGTCCGGAGAGCGTCGTCGGGATCGACGCCTCCCAAGGGCCGACGGCACTGCAATCGCCGCTAAGGCCGCCTGGCACGCTCGCCAAGGCCACCACAATCCGACGCCGCCGTTCTGGCCCGCTTCGCCGAGGTGAGCCGTCCTGAGGCCCACCCGAGGCCCAACGGCGTGGCAATCGAGGCGAGCCCAGCGCACAAGGCCTAAGGACGACCTGCTGCAATCATCTCGCAACCCCAACCGGGTGTGCCCCGAGACACTGGGCGGCGAACTCGGAGACGGCCTTATTAAACCGCTCGTGATGCTCCACCAGGCCCATGTGACGGCCGGGGACGAGGGTGACGAGCTGTGTGCCTGGGATCTGACCGGCCATCGTCCGGCTCGCCTCGGGCAAGGTCGTTGATGTCTTTGTCAGCGGCGACGACGAGGGTGGGGACGCTGATCGTCGCCAGGGTTGCGGTGGCGTCGTAGTTCAGCATGCCGAACATGCCTCGGGCCAGCACGTCAGGGCGGTCGTGCGGCAGAAACTGCGAGGCGAAGTCAAGCGGCCCGCGCGCTCTTGTGCGTCGATCGATGGACCGAGCCGTTCAGACCGCCGGGTCGGCCGCGAGGTTCTCCAGGCTGTAATCCTTGGTGTCGGGCTGCTTCGAGAGGCCGAGGCCAGGGAGGTCCCAGGTGATGAGCCGGAACCGGCCCGCGAGGTGTTTCTTCTGGTAAGACCACTCGGTCGCGTAGGCTCCTCAGCCATGGGTCTTTCGCAGCGCGCTGCCGCCGCCAGCTCGGCCGTGACCGGATTGAAATCGAGATTGGGCTGGAAGGCCCGGTGGCCGGTCGTCGCCGTCTCGCGTTCGTCCGCGACGACGACCGCGTCGGGCACGCAGACATGCGAGCGCTTGTACCAATCGCGAGCGAAATAGACCCCGCCCGCGAGGACTGCGATCGCCAGCAGCCCTCCGAACCACATCCCGAGAATTCGGAACGGTTGATTACGGACGAGACGACCCGGCCTTGACCGGGTTTATCGCCTCGCCCACCGCGCAATCGCGGTCCCGCACCCGTCAGCCGGGCGCGCACATCCCCGACCCGCACCCGCCTGCGCCGCAACCCCCCATCATGCCCGGCATCGGCCCGGCCATCGGCAAAGAGGTCCCCCGCGCTCCGTCCGTATGCGCGGCGGCCGGGACGCTGAATTGCTTGAGCACGTCAATACTCCCGCATTCCGGACAATGGGCCGTATCGCCCTGGCCACGGATCAAGGTCTCGAACGTGTGCTCGCACGGTTCGCAGTGATATTCGTAAATCGGCATCGTTTGGTCGTCCTCATCCGGGCCTTCGACAGTCAGCGCGTCCTCAATTCTGCGCGGGCGAGGCTCCCACGATCAAGGCCCTTCGTTCCGACTGAGAATCGCCCTTGCATTTTTCGTCATTTTTTTACTTCTCTCCATTTAGACCATTGTGCTAAGTTCAAGAAAATTGGCACAACCTTGGCAGTTAGTGTACGGATGTTTATTATGCGAGTTCCGGCTAAGCCTCCTAACATCAACGACACCCTGGCTTTAGCGGCGACAGACCCGAAACGGCTGCTGACGGTCTCGGAAAAGGTTACGGGACCGTTAGTCTCGGGAAAATATCTTCATTGGGACAAGCTACGATATTACGAGCCGCCGGACGACTTGACTCATCAAGAGTGGTGGTTCGGCATCAAGATGCATCGAC
>JANXSY010000242.1 GCA_025356435.1 Isosphaeraceae bacterium
CTTCTTGTCGCCGATCAACAGGATGGTTTCCACTGCGAGCTTCGTTTTACCGAATTCTTCACGATTTTTTTTTCGTTCCAGAATTGCGTCTAACTTCTGCTTCGACTTTGTTTCGTCGTCTCTTAATTTGCGCAATTTTTCCTGCTGTGGTGGCGTGATTTTTTCTCCGTCTTGCAATGCCTTTTTTGCCTCATCACAGTCCGACTTCAATTTTTTAATTTCTTCTGATGTAGGCAAAGTTTCACTCGTACTAACGTTAATTTTTAGAGGAAAGTAGGAGTCAACTTTTGCAGTAATCGTATTGTTGCTATATACATCCGGCGAAGGCTTCGGTGCGAGGAGTGTAACATCCTTCCCGCTAGGAAATTTCAGAATCAATTGGTACTGCGCCCCCCCCTGGATCTGCTGTTGCTCTGCTTGCCCTAGACCAGTCGTTTCTTGCCATTCAAATGTCATACTATTCCCATCTGCATTGACTGCCCCTTCCTTGGTTGGAAAAAGTCTTTGTTCACGCAACAAATAATAATCTTTGTTAATACCAGTGCCCGTGACCGTTAGGACAAGTTTTTTGACCTTCTCTTTTATATCTTCCGTCCAATTTTTTTGACTTATTTCGTCGTCTAACCATCGAAAACCAATATCTTTACCGCTCCAAGAAAATTGGCATAAGCCTTGTTGTCTGCCGTCTTTCTTCGCTTTTATAGTACGTACGTTCGAGACAGACTTATCGACACTAAGATCAAGCGAGCTCAGGTCCGCAGCTCCAATTACTTGAAACTCTATTGTCTTTACATCAGAACTCGCTGTTAGATTTGCAGATCCATTTATTGGTAATGGGAACGAATTTCGATTCGATTCATATTTGGGCGGAACTACATTTTCTTGTCGTGATTTTTCTAATTGTCGAGTTCCTCTGTCTTTATCCGTTGAGAAATTCTTCTGTGGCTCTACATCTTTTGCAGCAGATTTACCTGCATCGGTGGCGTTCTTAGGTAAATCGGCCGCGCCAACTCCATTGCCGTTGCTTGATCCAGCCTTTGTGTCCGCAGCGTTAACACCGCCCCCGCTTGCCACTTTGGGTGCGTCCTGAACTTTCTCGACGTGAGGACTAACAGTTTCGTCTTTCTTTATAGAGGGGACGGGCTCTCTGGGAACCGCCGACCTCATCAGTAAATAGACACCCGCCCCGCCACATGTCGTCCCGAGAATGAACGCGAGCAAGGAGAACGCGATGATCGGCCACGCGGAGGAGCGAGAGGAGTCTCGAACCTTCCGAACACGAGGCTCGCGAAAGGGCCGAGACGCCTTCGCGACCGGAGGCGGGATCACGACATAAGGGTCGTTCGGGACCGTCTCGGTTGGGGTTTTCAGGCTCCGAGATGCAGGGCGCGCGGCGGTCGCTGGCGCGGCGATGGGGGTAGGCGTCCGCTCGATTGCCGAGAGAGAGGCGGCGGAGGGGGCTTCTCCCGTTCGCGCCCAGTGGACGAGTACGCCGCCGGTGGCCTGGCCGGGGCTGGCGAGGTCGATCAAGAGGGCGTCGGGATTGCCTCGGGTCTGGCGTTCCTCGGCCGTGTCGCGGAGCACGCCACGCCAGAGGCAGGCGATGCCGGGGGGCAGGCCGGTGAAGTAGGTCTGGAACGTGACGTCCCACCGACGATCGGCCGGGATCAGGGCAAGGGCCTCGACGAAGAGGGGGAGCACGTCGTCGCCGGGGTCGTAGACGACGACGACCTGGCGTTTGGGGTCGGTCAGGAATGCTTCGGCGATGGCCCCGGCCCAGCCGGCGTCGCCAGTCCGGTCGGCCCAGGCGCGGCAGATGCCACCGGGTCGGTCGCCCGTCGGCGGACGTCGGCCAACGGCGATCGATTGCGGGGCACCTTGCCATTCCGTCGCCGCGAATCCAGGCTGTTCGAGCAGCCACGCCGGACCCCCGGCAGGTCGTTCAGCAACATCAATGACGACGTGGTGCGCGTACTTGTTCGGCCGATCGGTGTAATCCAGCCCCGCGGGTCCGGTCCGCGCGACGACCGAGACCGTCTGGCCGGCCGCGCTGAGGCGGAGATGCGACCAGGCCACCGGATTCATCGCCGCCTGGGGATGGTCGGGCGGGAAGTTGGCGCGATATCCGCTCAGCCCTTCGAGCCGCTCGGCCAGAGTCGGAGAGAGACCCGCCGTCGATGCCACCGTGCAGAATCCCCGCGCACCCGGCTTCAAGCCTCGGGAGACCGACGTGTAATGGAGTTCTTGGCTCATTGGTGGGCTTCCGAGCTTGAGATTGTGGGAGGATGACCAGGGCGCGGACGCGACATTATTTGCGTCGGAGCCTGGGAATCAGCGCGGGGGCCGCGCGATGGATGGCGTAGAGGAAGGGGATGGTGACGCCGATCGGGGCGACGTTGCGCGGGCGGATTCCGAGCTTGCCGGTGGCGGCATCCGTCTCGGCCTGGCCACCGAGCGACGAAACGGGCAGATAGGTCACGTCGGACGTGAACCCTTCCGCCGCGCCGACGATCTCAGGGCAGAGGCGAGCGAGGAGCCGTCGGAGTGCAGTCGATCGTGCCGTGATCCGCTCGACGTCGAGTGCGCCGACCCCCGACGCCGACGTGCGCCAGGGATCTTCCTCATCGGCCAAGCCGAGCAGCGGTGCCCAGGTGTCGTACTTCGAGACGACCACGATCAGCATCCGCTCGCCGGTGAATCCGCCAGCCATCCCGGCATACTTCCGCACGCGGGAGGCCGCCTCGTTGAGTGTCGTTTCCTGACGATAGAGGCGATCGCGCTCGACTTTCGGGACGCTCAGGCCGGCTTGCACGCAGGCTTCGCGGAACCGAGGGTCTTGGGTTGGGTCATAGAGAAACATCAACGCGCGAGACAACGCCACATGCCGCGCGACGGGCATGGAGGAACTGTCCTGCCCAGGCAAGAAGTGCTCACCCGCGTTGTCGTAAAGGCAGAGTGTCCGGCCCGGCCCCGCCCAGCTTTGAGTCGCCGGGTTGGGCATGCGTTTGACCGTAAACAGATAAGGGCGTAGATACGTAACGGCGTGCGTCCCGTAGGACACGCCGCTATACAAGTTGGTATTGGCCCCCGCCGCCTCCGTCTTGTCGATAAGGCTGCCGAGCCAGACCAGCTTGTCGGGGTCTGCACTCAGGAAGAGCTTCTCCTCGGCGTCGACGAGCGACTGGTTGACGGCAGGCTCGGCGTCAGCAAACGCGACCCCGAAGTGAGCGGGCAGGGTCTCGCGAAGCTTCCACATCGCCGTGGTCAGGAAGTAAGACTTTCCGCTCCCCGGCGTCCCCAGCACGGACATGAACAGCGGCTCAAGCTCGGTGATCGTCCGGGGAATGCTCAGATGACATCGGGCGCAGGCGAGCCCGTGGCAGGCGACGCCCTTGGAGTCAACCGCGTCGCCCTCAGGCGTGAACCGGCTGGGAAGATAGCGGCGAGGCGCATCAGGTCCGAGCTTATCGTCGCCACGCAGTTCGGTGTGTTCGGAGACCCAGAGGACTTCGTCGGTGAGATATCGTTCCCAGCAATGCGGGCAAACGACATGACTGAGCAGGCTCGGCGAAGGAGCTGCGGAGAGTGACACGGTCGGCGGCATGGATCGGGGGCTCCATCGTGTCTCGTAGCCGGCAGGGCTCGGGTGGGGGGGCGACCTCAGCGGGGAAAATGAGTAGCGGCAGGTAGGCTTCAACTCGTTGCGGAACAACGGAAATCAATTTGGGCGGACGACTACGTCCGGCTTACTGTCAATGGATGCTGGCAAGACCTTATCAAAAGAGTTGGGTCATGTAAATCATGACGATTGCCCGCATGGGCATTATCTTATACGGCATATCGAGGGGTTGACCGTGCTTGCGCTCATTCTTTTGGATCGGTCTGGAGCCGTGTCCAGAACTTGAATGTGGCTAGATTCAGACCTCGGTCAACTTGAACAGCCGTTTCGGCGGCTTCAGCTTGGTAACGACCAATGCTCGGCCTTACTCCGGGGAGTGATCGCCGTTCTTCTTGATCCAGTCCGAGAGGGCACGCATCCGAGTCCGATAGGCCCCCGGCGGCTCGAAGGGGAGCGGACCGGCCTGCTTCGCAGCGGCAGTCATCTCGGCGGCGATCTCGGGGAAACCATTGTCGCCGTAGATCGACACGCTCTCAGCCGCGAGCCGGGCCTTGACGACCAGGATCGAATAGTTCTTGCCGTTGACAAAGAGATATCCCAAAGTCCGCCCATACGGGTCAAGCGTCTTGCAGCGGAGAAGCTGGACCTCAGTCGCGGTCGCGAACGATCCGAAGGCGAAGGCGCGGGCTTCCTTGCCGAAGGGCTGGTCGATCGGGATATTGTGCTCGACGTGCCGGGTCTCGGGGGTATCGATCCCGAGGATGCGGATGATCTCCTCGTCGCCGCCGGGCCACTTGATGACGATCGAGTCGCCGTCATCGACCTGGACCGTCGCCGGGTCGACCTTGACCCGCTCGTTCGTGGGCCGAGTCTGGGGCTTCGGCTGGAACTTGCCGGTCTTATGGGCGGCCGGAGTCTGGGCCTTGAGCGTGACTGGGACGATGAGCGCCAGGCCCACCAGCATACCGGCGACGATGGGAGTCATAAAACGCATGGTCGGGGCACTCTTCGATGGTGACTCGGTTGTCGGATGAGACGCTCTCCCTCCAACCGGTCAGCCCTGGGTCTTGCTCTTGATGAAAGCCAGGCCGTCTCGGCAGAGGCCCATCGCGTCGGGGAAAAGGTCACGCCAGACGCGGGTCGCGGCGGCGAGGGCGGGCAAGGCGCGGCCGAAGGCTTCGATCGTGACGTATCCGTTGAAGCCGGTCGACTTCAGGGCCGACCAGTAGCCGTCCCAGTCGACCTGGCCCGTGCCCGGGATGCCACGGTCATTCTCCGAGACGTGAACATGGATCGTCTCGGCGGCACACGAACGGATCGCGGCGGCCTGATCCTTCTCCTCGATGTGGGCGTGAAAACTGTCGTACATCATCCGGAGCGATGGATGATTCACCTCTTTGACGAACCGGGTCGTCTGCGCGGCGGTCGTGAGGAAATAGTTCTCAAACCGATTAAGGTATTCGACCGCGAGCATAATCCCGCGTGCCTTGGCTTTGTCGGCGGCGAGGCGAAGGGTGTCGACCCCGGCCTTGAACTCGTCCTCCGTCGGCCCGTTGCCCGAGAATACGCCGATGGCCGAGTGGATCGGCCCGCAGAGGATTTCTGCACCAAACTTCTGGCCGCATTCGAGCACCTTGTCGAGATGCTCGACCGCCGCCTTGCGGATCGCGGGGTCGGGAGAGATCGGGTTGATCTCCGGCCCCATCACGGTCACGGCCGTCGCCCCGAGCCCCAGCGACTTTAACCGCTTGCCGAGCCGCTCATACGCCGCGTGATCGCTCGTGTTGAAGATGGGGATCTCGACCGCGTCGAAGCCGAGCCCCTTGATCTGGTCAAGCAAGCCGTCGTGTTCTGCGGTGATATG
The DNA here is from genome assembly GCA_025356435.1 of Isosphaeraceae bacterium. GTDB lineage: Bacteria > Planctomycetota > Planctomycetia > Isosphaerales > Isosphaeraceae > CAMFLR01. Next base: position 5,484 of record JANXSY010000242.1, read on the forward strand.
GTCGGCCCAGAGCAGCAGGTTCATCCCGGTCTTCATCAGCGATCACCTTGAAGCTAAGAGTGGGGTTTGTACCGATCCGTGCGGAATTCGTCGATCAAACCTGGATCACATCTTCCCACTTATGCTGCTCGGCCGAGTCGAGCACGGCATCACAGACGGCCTGAGTTTCGAGGGCCTCGCGGAAGGTTGGGCTGGTCGGCTTGCCGGTGGAGAGGCCCTGGAGGAAGTCGGCGACCTGATGCACAAAGGTGTGCTCGTAGCCGATCTGAAGGCCGGGAACCCACCAATTCTTCATGTAGGGGTGGTCGCCGTCGGTGACGTGGATCGACTTCCAGCCTCGGAGGATGGCGGGGTCGCCATAGTCGAAGTATTCGAGCCGATGGAGGTCGTGGAGGTCCCACTTGATCGAGGCCTTTTCGCCGTTGATCTCGAAGGTGTAGAGGGCCTTGTGGCCCCGGGCATAGCGGGTCGACTCGAAAAGGCCGAGGGAGCCGTTTTCAAACCGGCAGAAGAAGGTGCAGGCGTCGTCGATCTTCACCGGCTCGACCTTACCCGTGCCGGTGTGCGTGCGCTCCTTGACGAACGTCTCGGTGGTGGCACAGACGTTCTTGATCGAGCCGTTGAGCCAGAGCGCGGTGTCGATGCAGTGAGCGAGCAGGTCGCCCGTCACTCCCGAACCAGCAGAAGCGGCGTCGAGCCGCCAGAGGCCCGCACCGCCCTGCGGAAGATCGGCCGAGATCGTCCAATCCTGAAGGAAGTTGGCGCGATAGTGGTAGATCCGGCCGAGGCGACCCTCGTCGATCAGTTGCTTGGCCAGCGTGACGGCGGGGACGCGGCGGTAGTTGTACCAAACCGTGTTCGGCACGCCTGCCTTCTCGATCGCGTCGACCATCGGCGCGGCCTCTTTGAGGGTCCGCGCCAGCGGCTTCTCGCAGAGGACCATCTTCCCCGCCTCGGCGGCGGCGATCGCGATCGGGGCGTGGGTGTCGTTCGGCGTGCAGATGTCGATCGCGTCGATGTCCTTGCGGTCGATCAGCTTCCGCCAGTCGGTCTCGTACGACTCGTATTGCCACTTCTCCGCGAACGCCTTCGCACCTGCCTCGGTCCGGCCGCAGACGGCCTTGAGGACGGGGCGGTACTCGAGGTCGAAGAAGTCATTCACTCGCTTGTAGGCGTTCGAATGCGTACGGCCCATGAAGCCGTAACCGACGAGGCCGATATTCAGAGGTTTCAGCGGCATGTGAGGCTCACCGGATCAATGAGAGGAGGACTCGTTCGCGGAGAGGGACGGTTCTTACTCGGCCCAGCCGTGGGCATCGCGGACCGCGACCATCGCGGCGAGGATGTCGTTCCAGGTCTGGGGTTTCATCATGACGGCGTTGGGGAACATGCATCCGTCCCAACAGATGTGCCGCGCCTTCTTGGTCACCTTTCCGGCCTCGTCGCGGAGCCAGAAACCCGCGTGGTGGGGGATGTTCAACTTGCCGTTGGGATCGGTGGCCAAACAGTG
>JANXSY010000249.1 GCA_025356435.1 Isosphaeraceae bacterium
CCAGCTTGCCTACCTCGCGACGCGGCTCGACTCGATGAAGGAAGGGGCAGGCACCGTGCTCGACAATTCCTGCCTGCTCTTCACGTCAAGCATGTGGTCGGGCACCCGGCACGACGCGAGCAAGCTGCCGGTCGTCCTCGCCGGCGGTCTCGGTGGGTCGATCGCGACCGGTCGCGTTCTCGACTATACGGGCAAGGCCGACGCGGACCGCAGGCTCTGCTCGATGTACCTCTCGATCATGGATCGGATGGGCGTGAAGGCCGACCGATTCGGCGACGCTGACTCCCGGCTCGCGGGCTTCTGATCCGACTCAGGGCAGGTCGGGGATGCGACCGGGCTTGAGGTCGATCTCCTTATCCAGCGGCGTGTGGGTGTTCTCGGTGACGCCGCCCGTGGCCAGGAAGTATCGGCCGCCGACCGCCCCGGCGTCGATCGCGAGGGAGGGGTTACGGTCGGCGGTGAACCGGGCGTGGCTGAGCGCGACCCATCGACCGTTGGGCGTGCGGACCCAGCCCGGTCCGTAGGCTGCCCGGCGCTCAAGGGTGGCCGAGGTCCGGTCGCGGCGAAAGTCTTCGATGAATGAGTAGCAACCGGAGACAGACTTGCCGCCGTTGAGTGTCGAGAATGTGGCCAGCGGCCTCCATTTGGTGGCGTCAGCAGGGCAGATCGAGGCGGAGAAGAGGGTTCGGTCTCCCTCGACCTTCGACGTAACGAGGAATCGGTATGTCTGACCGACCTTCCAGTCGATATCAAGGAACGACTGCCCGCCGGTCCCTTCATTGCCGAACCGACCGACGCGGACGTCTGGGTCCTTCGAGATGAGCTTCACTCGACGGCTTTCCGGGACCGACTTCGGGTCATCCTGCGCGCCCGGGTCCCAGACGGAGAAGATCGCCACCTTCTTGCCGTCGCCGAGTTCCTGGATGCCAAAATAGCCCTGGTCGAAGCCGCAGACGCAGAAATAAGTGCCGATAGCCGAACGCTCGACGGTGATCTCTTGATAGAAGGCCGTCGCGGCGGGGGCCTCGTAACTCAGGTGGACCGATCGGCATGCGATACCCGCAAGCTTCTCGTCAGCGCGGGCCGTCGGGACGAGGGTGACGAGCAAGAGCCCGGCAAAGACGAGGCGAATGGGTCGATCGAGGCTTTGCATGAAGTGCCTTTGCGTTTGCGGCCGTTTCGAAGAGGATCGCTATTCTGGCTTGCGGAGCGAAACCGCGGCCCTGTCGGTCGGCTCGCGGACGACGACCGATCTGGGGGCTGACCCGACGCTGAGGATAAGGACATTCGCCGTCTCGTCGTTCCGGCGCGGCAGTGATTCGACGCAATGCCACGTCGCCTCCGCCCCCATGCCTGAGAAGGCGACGACCTCATATCGAGGGTTCTCTGGATTCGTCCCCGCAGCGATCACCGCGCTCGACGCGTGGCCATAGGTCTCGCCGTTGACCGCGAACGACGTCGGGCCGAACTTGACCGGCAGATTCACGACCAGCTTTGACATTCGTGAATGCGTCTGAGGCCGCCCGATCAGCAGGAGATGGTGCGTCTTGAGGTCGTTCTCAGTGGCGGCTTCGTCGGCCTTGATGGTCACATAGATGTTGGGCCAGCGGCGGGCGATTTGCCGCTGAAGTCGCTCGGCCGCCTCACGCTGTGCAGCGGTGTCATGGAGCGTCCCATAGACGATGAGAGTCTTGTCGAGTTCGGTCTCGAACGAGTCGATCGCCCAGGCGACGGCCGGCTTGGACGTGGTCGTAATGAGGTCGCGGGTCGAGACGCTCAGGGGCTTGCCGTGGGCCTTCTCGGCCGACTTGAGAAACGACGACGCGGTCACTCGCGTCCCGGCCCGTTCTCGCCCAAACATGTCCATGAATTCCAGGAACGGCCTGTCGCCCATCTCGCGGCGAATGGCGATGAGAACGTCGATCCCTTTGGCCGACGCCACCTCGAACCAGGCCCGCTGGGTGAGGTCAGATTTCGTCTTGTCGAGCGGCACGTCATGCCCGAGTTGGAGCGTCGCCAGCCAACGCCGCGAGTCGTGGCGATACGTCGCGAGGTCGAGTCGGTCGAGTTCCGGCTGGCTGAGCTTGCCTGTCTTGGATTTTGATTTGAAGGACTGTTCCAGGGCGACGATCCGTTCATAGTGAGCGAACGCGGTAGCGATCCAGATATCAGCGTCCGAATCTGCAAGGATCGTCCCGTGCCAGGCTGGGGGGCGATCCCCCTCGGGGTTGGGGGCCTGTTCGAACTTGGCATGCCCTGCGAGATCGATGGCGGTTTTGATCCCTTTTTCGAGGAGGGGAGGCGGCTCGGCCGTCAGGATCGTCCAGTCGTTCGGGATCAGGGGGCGGATCGAGGGAACTCGGCGACGGTCGACCTCGGTGGCGTCCCACGTCCTGCCCAGGGGAGGGCCGAAGAGGGCATGGGTCTTCAATTCTTTGGCCATGGCCGAGGTGGTGAACTTGGCGTCGAGCGAGGCGAAGGCGGCGAGGGGAGGGGTGGTGAACGCCTCAAAGCCGAACGATTCGCCGATCTTTCCCTTGGACGTATTGAAGAGCCGGACCCAGGTCATATCTCGATCCGTCGGTACCCAGACCGTGGCCTCGGGCTTCCCTTTGAGACTGGCGATCGTTTCCAGTCGGACGTCGAGGTCTTTGGCGTTGTTGCAGCCCCAGTAGAAGCCTTTGGTCCCGCCGAACCACTCGTTCTTGCTGCTCCGCCAGAGCTTGGTCTTGTGAGTGCCAAGCTCATACATGGCGATTTCATCGGTCTTGGTATCGCCCAAGAGCCATTCATTGGTGTAGAGGCCATTGTTTGATTTGCTGAGGATGGCAATGGCTCTGTCGATCGAGTCAGCGTACTGCATTGTCTTGCGGATGCGTGAGGCGAGGGCGTCGCCGTTGATGTCGAACTTGGTCTGGGCGATCGTGGTCTCGGTAACGAGAAGCCCGGCATCATTCAAATAAAAGTCCATGCCACTCTGGATGCCGCCGGGATAGGTCTGCATCAAGACGCGGTGCCCATCGGTCGGCTTGACGTCGAGCCAGACGTTGAAGTGGCGGACGAAGGCGAGGTTAAACATCGTGATGTGGCCGAAGACGATCTTGCCGTCGAACGTCGCGGGGCCGGTGGCGGCGAACGCGCTGCAGTGGTCTTCGTGGGGGGCTCGGGGCTTGGAGTCGCCGGGTTCTTTGAAGACCTTGGGTTCGAGTCCGGTCGCCGTGGCTTCGAGTGCAGAGTCGAGGAACTCGATCTCGATGTCGGAATTGATCGCAACGATGTCGAGCAGGTCGAGGGGTCGGCCGTCAAACCTGGCGTCGGCGGAGGCGGCCCCGTCGGCGATCCCCTTCATCTCTTCGAGGTATTCCGGGTCATATCGGCGAAGGAACAGGGCGTTCGTCAGCGTCCTGACGTGTCCCCAGGCGAGTCCAGGATGGTCCTTGTTCCGCTTGGTCGCGAGCACCGAGAGGTAGTCGGCGATTTCGGGAGCGAGCAGTCGGCCGTGCTGATAGCCGCGTTCGTAAGGTGCCCCCTCGATGTGGACGACGATCCAGCCTGCCTGGGGATAGCGGTAGGCCTTGCCATACCGTTGCACCGAGGCGGGGTCGGGGCCATACTCTCCCTTCAAGGGGGTCTTGCCCGCCGCGAACGAGGGGGTGGCCGCTGCGCAGGTGAGGAGCAGGATCGTCATCAGACGACGGATAGCGTCTCGCATCAAGAGGTGTCCTTTTTCGCCTTGGCCGGGAACCTGGCTGTTTCCGGGCTCATCGGGAAGGGCCTGATTGTACTCAGGGGTTGATCTCGGTCGGAAGAGGCGTGAAGAATCGTTGACAGTCGTCAAATCCGAGCTGGAAACGTTGTGCTCGCGGAAGGGGCCGGAATGACATCCGACGAAGAGGGATCGATCGAAGTGGCAAGCCCGGTCGAGGCGGCTGATGGCGAGCCTCAACCCATCCCACTCGTGATGGCCGAGGGCGAGACCGTGGCTGACGTCTCGTTCGTGGTGCCCGCGACGGTCGTCGCAGCGATCGCGACGGATGACACCGAGGTGCTCGCTGCGGTCAGATTGTCATCGCCGCTGGCGTCGGCGATCGATGCGATGGCGGCATCGCTGGGGAAGCGGCTCGACACCCTCCAGTCGGTCTTCGACCGCGAGATCCGCGCCGAGGCGACGCGAGAGAAGGTTGTCGATCGGCTCCATGCCGAACTCCAGGAGTATAAGAATGACCTGCTCCTTAAGCTGCTCAGACCGGTCTTCGTCGACCTGATCCAGCTGCACGACGATATCGGCAAGATCGTTGCCGCGAGGGCCGAGACCGAAGGGGAGGCTGCGGGCCTCGTCGAGCTGATGCGTGGCTTCCAACAGGGGATCGAAGACATCCTCTATCGCCAAGGGGTCGAGCCGTTCCAGGTCGAAGACGACGCTTTTGACCCGCGTCGCCAGCGTGCATTCTCAACCCAGGTGACGGACGACCCGACGCAAGCGAAGAAGGTCGCGAGCCGACTCCGCAAGGGCTTCAGCGCTGGAGACAAGGTGATCCGCCCTGAGGTCGTCAGCGTTTTTGCTCTGAAACGCTGAGGTCATCATTGGGTTGCTCTGAAAGTCTTAATTCTCAGTGATTTGCGCAATTTGAGGAATGCCCGGCAATTACTGGGCACATGCATCCCTCTTGTGCTCCTTTCATGGGATCGGGTGTCCCAAGGGCACAGGAAAAATTCGTTGGGTCGAAACGCTCTGGTCCCCTCCCCACTTGTGGGGGAGGGTTAGGGTGGGGGGGTCTTGGACCAGGGGCGTGGATCGACGGGAGTCCCTCTCCGATTCGCCCCTCGACCGCGACGCGAGACCGGGTTGGGTTCGTTTGGCGCGATGATCGGGCGAGGTTGGTTGGGTTCGCTCGGTTGAAGGTGGTGCGACATGCCCCCCCACCCTAGCCCTCCCCCACGTGGTGGGGAGGGGACCGGATTGGGTTCGGTCGGTCAAAACTGAGGTGGTCATTGGTTGGGTTCGCTCGGTCAAAGCAATCTGGTCCCCTCTCCATTTGTGGGGGAGGGTTAGCAGGGGACCGGATTGGGTTCGGTCGGTCAAAGAGGGCGCGGGCAGCGGTTGGGTTCGCTCGGCGCGAATTGGTCGAGCACTCGGGTTTGAACATTGGGTTTGTTTCGTCACCGGGCTGCTAATCTGAGTGGGCGTGCATCTCGAATGGGTTCGATCGGCGTAGGGCGTACAGTGGCCTGACAAGTTTCCTTGGACATAGAGCTATCGACGGCCGGACCTGTTTCACCCGTGAGAGGGGCAGACGAGCCGATGATCAAAGAGCTATGGTTTATAGTCGTACAAACGCCCTTGCTCGTCCCGCGAGAGGCAGAGTTTGCCTTGCCTTTCCCGCAGGTTCATGGCCCCAGCCTGACTCCGGCGGTCTCGCGATCAATCTTCGCAGAGTAGGAAAAGCGTCCAGAGATCGGTTTGGCGTCCGAGATCAGGTGGCGGAGTTTTGCCATGTTCGGATTGCCAGGTTCGCCATTTTTCATGTGTTTCCGAATCGACCAATCCTTCGATCGGCACGCGATTGCCCTGTCGGGCCACGAGCGTGAGATGCCTCACGATGGCGGGGTGGTCAAGTCCCCGAATTGCGGCGACTTCGCTGACGTTGAAACCGCGTTGGACCAGACGCCACGTCCACTCTTCGGTAGGTACGTAGGCAGACGATGACGGGCTCGGCTCCGGCCTGGTCGCAGCTTCGACGGCTACAGGCGACGGCCGCGAGGGAGGCTCTGATCTGGCCGTCCCCTGATCTTTGGGTTTCGGGATTTCAATCGAGGATGATGACGCATCCTCGACGATGACTTCGGCAATGACGTCGAGAATCGCGCGGCCGTATCGCTCCATGCGGGAGGCCCCCATGCCCTTGAGTTGGAGCAAGTCGTGGGGCAGTCGAGGAACCTGCCGGACGATCTCGCCGAGGGTCGCGTCTGGGAAGACGACGTAGGGGGGCACCTTTTCGTCGCGGGCGAGTTTCAGCCGCAACTCGCGAAGTCGGTCCCAGAGTGGGTCGGATCGGAGCGAGGAGAGATCGTCGGACTCAACGCCTGTGTCCTCGGACGCCGAGACCCTCGGCTCCTTTTTGGTCAGGCCGCCGAAATTGACTTTACTTGCGAGCGACGCGGGGAGTCTGAGGTCGAGGACGGCCGACTTGGGCCCTTTGAGGAACGCCTTGCCCGCCTCGCTGATCATCACGATCGGTCGGAAGTTATCGACGTCCTGCGACTCGATCAACCCGACTCGGCCGACGGCTTCGAGGACCTGCATCACTTCAGGCTGAGTGAACGAGTTGAGGATGCCGAAGGTCGAGAGTTGATCGAGGCCAAACTTCGTCAACTTTTCTGACTTCGATCCCGTGAGCATCTGCGCGACGACCGTCTTGCCGAATCGCCCCTTGGCGCGGGCGACTCCCGAGAGGGCTTTGAGCAAGACCTCGCGACCTGCATCGGTGTCGATCGGGACTTGAACCGTGGCCGATCCGCCGCCCTTGCCATCGCAGTTGTCGCAGTGGCCGCATTGGATGGAGCTGGTGTCGCCGAAGTAGCCGAGGATGATGCCACGGCGACACTCATTCGACTGGGCGTAGCGGACCATTCGTTCAAGCTTGTCATACTCGCGACGCTTGCGGACCTCGAGCGCGGCGAAGTCAATCTCGATGTCACGGGTTCGGCGATTCCGGTCGATCACGCGGATAGCGTTTCCCCGGAACGGCGGGACGTAATCGATCGGGAGGTCGGCACTCAGGTTCTTGATCGCTCGATTAAGCGCGGCGCGGTCGAGGCCGAGCGAGTTGGCGAAGCCGTCGGGGTGAAAATAGATCGGCTCGCCATACCTGCGGGCGACCAGTCCTTCGATCCCCAGGAGCACGATTCGCTGGACATGCGCCTGAGAGCTGATCCGTTCGACGAGGCTCGGCTCGCCCGGTTCGGCGTTGATCCGGACGATCGCCATGTTTTCGCGGGGGAGGAACTTCTCGATCGCCCCCGCGCTTTCCAATATTTTAATCGCCGTGCCGATGGCCGACTCGCCCTGATCCAGCCTCGCCTGTTCGCGGATTTCGGTGTGAGTCAGCTCGATCGGATCGGAGTCGAGCATGCGGAGGAAGTCGTAGATCCGATAGATCGCGTCGCGATGGGGATACTCATTTTCGATAAACAGTTCTTGCAACTTGCGATCGCCGGGCGCATAGAGAAGCACGCATTGCGCCTGGTCGCCGTCCCGCCCAGCGCGGCCCGCTTCCTGATAGTAGGCTTCGAGCGTCCCCGGCATGTTGAAGTGAATGACCGAGCGGATATTCGCCTTGTCGATGCCCATGCCGAAGGCGTTGGTCGCGACGACGATTTCGACCTCGCCGCTCATGAAGCGGTCCTGCGCCAGGCTTCGTTCCTCCCGACCCAGCCCCGCGTGGTAGACGACGGTCGACCGCTTCAACTCCTTTTCGAGGAAGATGCCGACGTTCTTGCAACGGTCGCGGCTCGATGCATAGATGATCGCCGGGCCGGGCGTCTCGTCGAGCAGCCTCGCGAGTGCCGCGAGCTTGTCGTCATCGCGACGCGCCTCGATCACGCCGTAGCGGAGGTTCGGCCGGTCAAAACCGGTGACGAACTGCGCAGGATCTTGGAGGTCGAGTTGGTCGGCGATGTCGCGGCGGACCAGGTCGGTGGCGGTCGCCGTCAGCGCGATGCAGGGGGGGAAGCCGAGGGCGCGACGGGCCTGGCCGATCTTGGCGTAATCTGGACGAAAGTCGTGGCCCCACTCGCTGATGCAATGGGCCTCGTCGATCGCGAGCAGTGCCGGCTTGACCCGCCTCATCGCGTCGATAAACCTGGGGCTGCGGAACCGCTCGGGGGCGACGTAGACGAGGTCGTATTGCCCGGCTTCGATTTCAAGGAGGCGGGTGCGCTGCTCGTCGAGGTCAAGCGTGCTGTTGAGCAGGGTCGCACGAAGGCCGCGCTGGACCAGGACGTCGACCTGGTCTTTCATCAGCGCAATCAAGGGGCTGACGACCAAGGTCAGGCCATCGAGCAGGAGCGCGGGAAGCTGGTAGCAGAGGCTCTTACCACCGCCGGTCGGCATGACGCAGAGGACGTCGCGGCGGTTGACGACCTGCTCGATCACTTCACGCTGGCCGGGGCGGAACCTTTCGAGGCCGAACCGTTCGCGGAGGGTGCGTTCGAAGTCGACCGACGGTTCCGCGACGCTCATGGGCAAGGCTTCCTCGGTGGGGGTTGGAACCGACCCAGTATACGTCCCGCCCCCGCCCGAAGCGATCTCAAGCCGCCGGTTCGGTCACATGGCCTGATCGAGCTCCTCCTGCGTGAACGCGATATCGCAGATCGGACCAACATCGGCGACGACCTTTTTCGCGACGAGTTCCGTGATCGGCGCGAGGATACTGAAGTGGTTCTGGCCCTTCACAACGTAATAATGGGCGAATGGGTTGTTCCTGACGTTCGAGAGGGCCAGCAGGGCCGGGGCGTTGCCGCGATCCCCCTCGAAGACGAAGACCGGGCTTTTGATCTCAGCGAGCCAGAGGATCGGCGAGCGGAGTTCAATCTCCTTCGGGTTCGAGCCGTCGAACGGAAAATCCTTGGGATCGTAACTAAATCGGTCGGACATCTCGGCGGCGAGCAGAACGAGCGTCCCCCTCGTGATATGGCCGCCGAGGTAGATGCGCTTCGGGTCGACGAAGGGTTGCTTGGCGAGGAAGTCGGCTGCGGCCAGGGCGTCGTCGACCTCGCCATAGAGGCATTCTTTGAAGCCTAATCCGTCCTGACCGCCCCGGAGTGCGGGTTTCATCAGGACGATACCGGCCTTGCGGAAGGCGCTCGACGATTGATCGTTCTCGCGGCGAGCCGGTATCCAAGAGGAAGAGCCCAGGCCATTGCCAAATCCACCGTTGATCCAGAGGACTGCCGGATGCTTCTTGCCGTCGCCAGGGTCGGGTGTGAGATAGGCAGCCAGATCGTGGCCGGATGACTTGTAGTGGACCACGTTCAAAACCCCGCGAGGAGGCACCGGGGTCGACTCCTGATCCGACTCTTGCCTGAGCAGCTTCGTCTTGAATCCCTGACGCGCCTCCCTGAGCGAGACCTCTCGTTTGGGAACGACCGACACATTCGGTGCGGGTAATTGGCTCACCGGACTTGGCTGCGAATCACATCCCGAGAATATGCCCAGTACGATCACGACGTGAGAGAACCGTTTCATGAGAGCAACGTCCTTTCTATCCCTTGATGACCCCAACCGGCCGGAGCCTCGCAACCTTCTTCGAGATTCCGAGCTGATCGACCACGTCGACGACGAGGTCAACATCTTTGTACGCTGCCGGTTGCTCTTCCGCGAGGCCCTTAAAGCCTCGGGCACGAGCAATGATGCCGATGGCGTCGAGTTCCTGGTCAATCCGCCGGCCGGCGGCGAGCTTGACGGCGGCCGTGCGGCTCATCGTCCGCCCCGCGCCATGGCAGCTCGTGCCGAAAGAATGGATCATGCTTCCGGGCTGTCCCGCGAGCACCCAACTTGCCGTTCCCATACTGCCGGGGATGATGACCGGCTGACCGGTCTGCTGATACGCCTCGGGCACATCGGGATGGCCGGGAGGGAAGGCGCGGGTGGCCCCCTTTCGATGGACGCAGACCTCCTTGATGACGCCATCGCCGACGTCGTGATTTTCAAACTTGGCGATGTTGTGCGCGACGTCATAGACGAGGTCGAGACCAAGGTCTTCCCACGATTTCTCGAAGACCCGCTCGAAGACCTCGCGGGCCTGATGGGTGAGAAGTTGCCGGTTGCACCACGCGTAATTGGCCGCAGCACGCATCGCGGCGATGTAGGACTGACCTTCAGGGCTCAGCACCGGGGCGCAGGCGAGCTGGGGATCGGGGAGCGAGAAGCCGTACCGCTTCGGAGCCCCCTTGAAGACTTCGAGATAGTCGTCGCACACCTGATAGCCGAGCCCGCGCGAACCTGAATGGATCAAGACGGTGATCTGCCCTTCCTCAAGCCCCATCACCTTGGCGGCGGATTCGTCGAGAACGCGGTCGACGACCTGAACTTCAAGAAAGTGGTTGCCCGAACCGAGCGTCCCGCACTGATCGTAGCCTCGTGCGATGGCGCGGTCACTGACCAGGTCAGGATCGGCCCCATCGAGTCGGCCACCGGCCTCGGTGAATTCAAGGTCCCGTGCGGTTCCCAATCCCAGGTCAACGACATACCGCGATCCCAGTTCCATCAGCCGACGCAGCTTCGTCTTCTCGAACTTGTACTTGCCCGACTGGCCGACGCCGGTGGGGATATCGCGAAAGAGCTGGTCGACGAGTTGTCGGATTCGCGGCTTGACTTCGTTCCAGGTCAGGTTCGATCGCAGTAGACGGACGCCGCAGTTGATGTCGTAGCCGACTCCGCCGGGAGAGATCACGCCCCCCTGCTCCGGGTCGGTCGCGGCAACTCCACCGATGGGAAATCCATAGCCCCAATGGATGTCGGGCATCGCCAGGCTGGCCTTCTGGATGCCGGGCAACGTGGCGACGTTTGCCACCTGCTCGGGGGCCTGGTCGGTCCGGATTTGCTTCATGAGGGCGGCGTCGGCGAAGATCAGGCCATCGACCCGCATATCCGAACGATAACTCTTGGGGATGCGCCAGCGGCAGAGGCCGTCTGCTTCCAATGGTCCATCATAAGTGGCTTTGGCCATGACCAACTCTTCTTTGGAAACGAACGAGGCGACAAATTCATCGTGGAGGGATGATCTCGACACATGCAAACCCCGAGCGGTTCGCGACAGCCGGGCTTACCCTTCGAACGCGGGAGGAGGTAGCCTCCGATCTATCTCGTCGACGCGATAGCCGAAGCCCCACCCGCGAATCGAGGAGAGGTCGACTCTGCCCTCCCTCCTGCGGTAAAGGCCGGGATGGACCGCCGCCTCAGGACCGGAGGCGTCGGGATAAAATTGCATGCTGTTCGTCTCGACGCCCATGATCGTCCCGGCGTGGGCGGCGAGGAGCACGTGAGGGATCTGCGCCAGCATGGGATTGGTGAGGTCTTGGACCATGAGGGTCATCCCGTGGGCCTTCGCCCAGCAGAGGCTGAGCAAGGCCCCTGTTTGCGTCTTACACGTCTTGAGTGCGACGCCTGTCCAGCCCAGCGACCGCCCCAGGCGGATCATGTGCCAATCGTGCGCCGACTCGTCCATGAAGAGAGGCTTGCGCGACGAGACCGAGTGAACGTCAATCCGATGGGTCTCCAACTCATAAGGGAACGGCTGTTCGACGTAGAGGAGCATCCCGTAAATCCTCGGCTCGTCGAGCACGAGCCTATCGAGGGTGTCATTCACATAGGACGGTTCTCCGACCGTGCAATTGAAGTCGGCCGTCAACCAGTTCGCCCCCTCGTCGATCGCAATCCGGCCGACGCGGATGAGGCGGTCGTAATCCCAGGCAGGGTCGTCGCCTCGAAGCTTGACCTTGAGGCAATCGAGGCCGTCGCGTCGGACCCAGTCGCGGAGCAGAACGGGATAGCCGTCGTCGGGCTCGCTGCCGGTCAGCTCCGAGACATCGATCGGATCTTTGCCGCCGACCAGGTGCCACGCCGGCAGGGAATCGGGTCGGGGCTTGATGAGGAAATCGGCCGGATAGCGGCCGTGGAACGAGACGTCGGCACCTTCGGCCGGCGCGAGATAACGGCCCAGGTCGTGGGTCATATACTCGGCGGTGTAGGTCGCGTAGGTCGACACCTCGTGAATAACGCCGAAGGCGTCGTGGAGGGCCAGATCGAACGCCGAGTTGCAGACGAGCGCCGCAAGCCAAGGAATTGGCTCACGACCGGAACGACTCCCCTCGTTGAAGGCCCGGAGCAGCCCAGGCAGATGACCTTCGATCATCTCATGCCCGACCTCGATCGGGTGGCCAGAGGTGGCAATCGAATGAGTCCAAGACTCGGCCAGGACCAGACAGAAATCCTTGAGCGTGACGTGTCGCTCTTCATACGATAGGACGCTCGGCCAGACCCAGTGCACCGAGAGCGGCGTCTCTCCCCAACCGTCGGCCTCGCAGCCGTGGGCGTCGGC
>JANXSY010000282.1 GCA_025356435.1 Isosphaeraceae bacterium
TCGATGACATCTCCGCCGATCAGCAACAACGACTGCCGCAGGCTCAACGCGGGCGTCTGGACGCTCTCGCAACCGTTCTGCCTCGTGCAGCGGCCGAAAGTCTCCAGGATATTGCTCGGCGTGGCGGGGTCGGTGATCTCGATCGCCCGCGTGCCCGCCGCGCGATCCCGGTAACGATTGACCACGTCGGTCACTTGGGCCAACGCATCGGCCATCTGGTGGGCCGTGAGCGGCCGGGGCGTGTGATGCGAGAAGAGGCGGTTGTCGGATTCATTCCCCGGAACCGTCGCCGACGACAGGCTATAGGCTTCCGAGGTCAGGATCGTGCGAATCAGGTCGCGAACGTCATATTTATGCGCGACGAAATGCTTGGCGAGGGCGTCGAGCAACTCGGGGTGGACGGGGGGATTGGATTGAGACAGGTCGTCGGGCGGGTCGGCGATCCCTCGGCCAAAGAATTGTGCCCAGACCCAGTTGCTCATCGCGCGGGCGAAGTACGGATTGTCGGGCGAGGTCATCCAGTCGGCGAGGGCCTTGCGGGGGTCATCCTTCCCTCTGACATTAATCGGCTGATGCGAGAGCAGGCGAGGCTCGGCGGTCTTGCGCGTGCGGAGGTGTTCGAGCTTGCCGTCGGGGTTGATCGTCACCTTGTTCCGGGCCATCATCGCGCCCGGGGCCATCCCCACGCCCCGATCGACCTTGGCAAAAGTGGCCGCGAGTCCGAAATAGTCGTCCTGGGTCCACACGTCGAAGGGATGGTCGTGGCACTGGGCGCAGCGGATTCGGAGGCCGAGAAAGCGCTGGGCGGTCTTCTCGGCCTGGATCTTGGGATCGAGGCCGTCGAGGGCATAGTTCGCCGCCGCGTCTTCCTTCGTCGACGGGTCGCCGACGGCGGTGAGCAGAGTCTGCACAAACTTGTCCCAAGGCGTGTTATCCGTCAGCCGGGCCGTGACCCACGACTGATAGAGGGTAGCCGTGCCACTGAGTTCGGGGCGGGCCGTGGTGATCTCTAGCATGTCTCCGAGCTTGATCTGCCAGAAGCGGACGAAGTCACGCTCCTTGAGGAGCCGATCGACGAGATTGGTCCGTTTCTCGGGGTCTTTGTCGTCGAGGAACTCACGGACCTGCTCCGGTCGGGGCTGCTGGCCGATCAGGTCGAGCGAGACCCTGCGCAGGAACGCCGCGTCGGAGGCCGGTGGGCTGGGCGGGACTCTGAGCGATTCGAGACGATGGAACAACTCTTCATCGATGAAGTTCTTGCGCGTCCTTGACGCGAAGTCATACTTCAAGTCTGGATTGATGACCGTGCTCAATCGCCTCGAAACGACGTGTGATCCGTAGCGAATCACCAGGTCGGTCTCGGCGCGTCGAAGGAGCACCGCCTTGCCCTTGCCGTCGATCGTTACCGCCGAGTCGTCATTGGTCTTGTAGATCGCCTGCCGGGTCACATCCCGCTCGTGGCCGTCGGCATATTTCGCGAGCACGCGGAGCTGCTGCGTCCCGGGGCCGTCGAGACGAATCTCGGCGGGCTCGATACGAATCCCCGTCATTGCCCCATGTGTCTTGCCTCGCGAGTCTGGAGCGCCCGCCCGAATCCACGCGAGGAGCCCTTCATACTCGGGCGAACCTTGCAGAATCCTCGGCCCGCCGACGTGAGGGATCACGCCAGTCGCTTTTCGGAGGAAGAGGCTCGACTCGGGGTCGACCACCGAGATCCGCCGCCCGCCGTCTTGTCGGGTGATCGCGAAGTGGTCCGCCGCTGGGTCGTAGCCGAAGAAAGATAGGTGGAATCCATTCTGGCCATCGGCCCGGCCGTGGCACCCGCCCGCGTTACAGCCCGCGCGAGTCAGCAGCGGAACGACGTCGTCCGCAACCTCCCAGGGACGCTCCTTCGCCTCGGGGACGACGATCGTGGCGACGACCGATTCCGCACCCGAAGTCGCCTTGACCCTGGCCGTGCCGGGCTTGATGCTCCGGATGTAACCTGAGTCGACCGACACGATTCCCTCGGGTTCGACCGTCCAGACCACCCTTGTCGTGGCGTCGCTCCCCTTGACTCCATCGCCCGCACGATCCTCGGCGAGGATCTGGAGGCCAAAATCCCCCGGAGCCAGGGTTGCAGTTTCTGGGGCCAGATGCATCCGCTTGATTGGGGGAGCAGGGGTAACCGCCGCCTGATCCTTGACCGGCAACAATCGCTCGGCCCGTTCCGGCGTCTTGCCACAGCCCGCGAGTCCTAGAATGAGGGCAAGACTCGTCAACAAGTCGCATCGGAGTCGCGGCATTGCCAACCCTCCCCGGTGAACCCGGATCAATGACGAATGTCATTGGACCCAATCCTAAATGGTTCGTCGATCGAATTCAAGGCATGATCGCCTTTCCTATAGAGAAAGAGCCGCGGGTCTCACGCAGAAGGACATCGATGTCGGTCTCGATTCTAAAATTTCGCTTGGGCGAGGCATGCGAGCCGTTCTTAGCCGCAGAGGGGCGAAATCATGTGGAGCCCGGCGGGAATGGGTCCCGATCTCCAGAATCGAGAGCGAGACCAGAGGAACATCGAGAACGCTCGCGTCCCTTGACCCTCGATTCCTTCTGGTTTACATTTCAGTAAGGACAGAACATATCGTCAAACCGGTTAGGACTGTGATTCTCACTCCCGCTGCCAAGAAATTCGTGCTTCACTGGGGAGAGATGGGGCAGGCTTGGGGCATCAACCGCACGATGGCCCAGGTTCATGCTCTCTTGTTCGTAACGCCTGAGGCACTCGACGCCGAAGAGATCAGCAAATCATTGGATGTGAGCCGCTCGAACGTCTCCACCAGCCTCCGCGAACTGATCACCTGGGGAGTCGTGAGGCGGGTCCACATTATCGGCGATCGTCGCGATCGATTCGAGGCGTTGAAGGACGTCATGGAGACGTTCCGGGTCATCATGGCGGAGCGGAAGCGTCGAGAGATGGACCCGACGATCGCGCTCCTGGAACATTGCGTGGTTGAGGCGAAATTAGGCGGTACGTCGGAGGAATACACCCGAGATCAGCTCGAAAAGATGCTCGAATTCGTCCGGATGGTCACGCTTTGGTACGGACATATTGATCGGCTCTCGACCTCGGCACTCGAACGGCTGTTCCGCAATGGGTCTCGGCTCGTCAAGCTGTTCGGGTGGATCAGCCCAGGGCAGGATCGCGACCCGGCCACCCCTGACGACGTCGAGGCCGTCGAATCGCTCCAACCCAACGAATGACGGGGCCGTTTTTAGAACGGGACGACGCCAGACCCCTGAGCTTTGGGGTCGGGCTTGACGTCATTTGCAGCCTTCGGCTTGGCCGACGGGGCTATCACGGCCGCAGACTTCGACTTCGCTTTCGACTGGCTCGCCTTGGCGTTGCGCTGCTTGGCGACGCCGACGGCTTCCTCATAACCTCGGATGAGCGAGTCGTCGAGATAGCGATCGATGAGCGATCTCGTGTCAGTCAACGCAGCCCGGGCATTCTTGGTGAGCACGACCGACTTGGTCTTTGCCTCCAGTTGCGTGGCGTCGTCCTGAAGCTGTTCGAGCCGTTTGAGGAACACGTCTCGTAAAGGCAGCTTTCGGAATTCGACAAGGACTTCCTCGACGCCCGCCCAGTCGTCCCCTTCTTCGCGGGCCTTCATCCGTCGCTCAAGACGGGAGCGGACCGCGACGACGTCAACGATCGAATCACGCAAGGCGTCGAGTTGAGTCTGGAGCGTAATGGCGTGGGGCTTGGGGTCGAAGGGGACCGTCAATTCCTCGTCGGTCTCGCCCGGCATGATCGGGAGGTCGAACATCGGCTCAGCCTTGCCCGCGATCAGGCGAAGGACCACGAGTCCGTCGGCAAACCCGGGAGGCAGCGACACTCGCCCCTCGCGGTCAGTCGTAGCCACGTCGCGGAAGGAGCCTTGCGGCACAGGCCGATAGGCCAGGACATAGCCGGAAGCCGGCGAACGGTCGCCCAACCGGACGAAACGGAGTTTCGTTGACATAGGAGCGGGCTTGATCCCGAGCGCGATCAGGCGATTCTTTCGCGAGATCCGCTTCGTCAACGGATCGCGGACGCCTCGGATCAGCGAACTGGCCGTCGTGCCGCCGTCGTGCTTCTCAATCCGGAGGTAGGAGAAAAGAACTTTCTCGACACTGATGACTGACCCGTCGTCTTTGAAGTAGACGCGGATCGGGCGAAAGATCGACCCGATCGGGGCGATCACGTCGCCCCCCTGCCCCGCCGGGAGCGCGGAAGCCTGGACTCTGAGAGGTACAGCATCACCGCTCGGTTCGCCGATCTCAGCGAACGGGGCGAAGAGGGCCTCGGAGAGGCGGAAGAGCTCGCGCACGAGGTCTTTCGCGAAGGGGACCGGCCGGGAGTGGATCGACCCAACCCAGCCGGTGGCCGTGTCCAACTCTCGCCCCGTGAGGAGGATCGCACCCTCGACCACACGTCCCTGGATCAGCCAAACCTTGTCTGAGTCGACCCCGAGCGGCATGAGTTCGGCGGCCGTCAGCTCGCTGAGATTCACGGCCGAGGCCGGCCCGTCAGACTCGGCCACGTGAAGCTCCCAGGCCGGGCCGACCAGGTGCCGCGCCAGGTTTCGCCAGCCTTCGAGGAGACGGTCCCTGGCGCGGGCGTCGATCCGCGTCATCGGGTCGAAATGGACGTAAGCCCGGATCTTGTAGGGCCGCGACTCGATCGGGATCGCAGCGGGACGGGCTGCGGGGGAAGCGACCGAAGCCTTCACCTCGGGCTTCGCCTTCTCATCAGCTCCCTCTTGCGCCCGAGTGGGTCCGCCGGGCGTGACGACGAGGGCGATCGTCAAGATCACCAGGGATCGGAAGGGAACCATGGTTCGATCTCCCAGGTTTCGATGCCCTGATAGAGCCCTGCGTTCTCGGCGGGGACGCCCTTGATCCGAGTCCGCCAGGCGTAGTGGTCGACCATCTGCCAGAGGGGCAGAATTGGCAATTCGTCTCGCGTCTCGCGATCGACCTGAAGCACCAGCGCCTGGGCCTGGGTCGTCTCGGGTGCGCGGTCGAGTTCCATCAGAAGTTGCAGGATTCGCGGGCTGGCCACAGAGGCGAGCGGGTCAGCCGAGGGGGGGGCGTCATAGCCAGGGCAGATCGTCGGCCCGACATCCATCGCCGGGTCTCCGGGCCTCGACGCCCGATAGGCCAGGTCGAATCGTCCCCCGGCGCGAAGTCGTGATTCGAGTTCCCCCTCGGGGACTTCTTTCAAGACGATCTCGACGCCGACGAGCGTCCACGTCTCCGCCAGCTTCGGGCAGATCGCCCGCGCGACCTCTGTCGGAGGATGTTCGAGCGTGAGCCGGATGATGGCACCACCGAACTCCTTGCGTGCGGCGGCGACCAGCATCTTCGCGAGCAGCGGGTCGTACGATAACGGGGCCACGTCGGCTCCGTCGGAATAGCTCCCCTTGAGCGACGGACCGTCGGCCACGGCGTTTTCGGCATCCGGCGGCCTCTTGAGCACGCTCTCTTCGAGCAGCGACTTGCGATCGATGGCGAGCGAGAGGGCGCGACGGAGTGAGCGATTCTTGAGGATGGTGGTCCTGCCGTCGATGGCGATCCGATGCAGGCTCGGCGTCGGATATTTGCCGACCTTGATCCCGTCCACCTTGGCGAGTTCGGCAACGCGATCGGGGGCCACGTCCTCAATCAGGCTGACGTCACCTCGGACGAACGCCGAAACGGCCGCCGTCGGCGAGTCATAACGGACCTCACGGACCCGGCGAATTCCGGCGGGCTTCGTCTCGTCAGGGCGATCGAGGAGATATTGATCGATGCCTTTCGTCGCTGATTCCTGCCAGCGGAATCGACCGTCCCCGACCGGCCTCCGCCCCTGCCCGAGCGTGGAGACCCACCCATCGCCTCGGGCATGAGCAGGTCCCACCGGGGCTATGAGCCACGATTGCGGACGGAGACTCGCCCGGGTGAGCCGGACCTCAACCTGATCGTCGTTGTTCACCTCGACCCGCTCAAGCAGGTCGGCCCAGCGAGCCGAGTAGCCCGGAAGTGTCGGCACGGCGCGGTCGGCGAGTGACCTGGCGACGTCGATCGCGGAGACCGGGCGCGAGCCGTCGCTCCACATGAGGCCGGACTTCAGTTTGATCCGCAGGCCGCGAGAGAGGTCGAACGTCTCGATCCCCGCCGCCAGTTGATCGGCCGGGACGCCGCGCAGGGCCTCTTCCGAGACCGAGGAGAGGATCGGCAGATAAATTAGAGGCGACGTCCGCTCCATCGACGCTGATCGCCGCCACGGGCCGACGGGCTGGGGCAGGTCAGCCACGGCCACGTCAAGCGTCGGGATCGCCGCGAATGCCTCGCGATAGGCCGAGTTGAGCCCCGGCAACTTCGGCCAGACCTCGATCGCACCGAGGAGGAGGTCGAGCTTGCCGCCCCCCTCCGCACGCGTTGACCGCTCAACCAAATCTCTCGCCCGGCCTTCGAACTTGGAGTGCGCATCCCTGACAACTTGGTGGTCCGGGGCGATCCGCTCCAGGTCATGGATCAACTGCCTCCCCTTCGCATACGCGCCCAGGTCGAAGGACGAATTGATCCGCGCGACGAACGAGCCGGCGAACTTATTGGCGAGGCCGGGATACGCGGCACGGCGGACATAGAGCTCGCCCAGCAGTCGCAACCCCCGTTCGCCGTCATTTTCGAGGAGGGCCTGGCTACCCTCTTCGAACAACAGCCGATCGACGGCCGCGTCCAGGCCCAGCCAGTGAGGCTGGCGATTCTTGGTTTGAAGTAAATACTCAAACGCCTTGCGAAATTGGCCGGCCGAGGTCAGCTTGCCCGCTTCGAGCACGAGCATATCTTCGAAGTAAGTTATTGCTTTGATATTTTCACGTTTCACCTTGAAGTCGCGGACGTCGCCTTCGAGCATATGGACGAGGATCTGATTCTCGTCGTCTTCCTGCTCTTTGGACCTGGGCGGCTCGAAGTTCGATTTCTCGCCCATGCGGCCGATATTGCCGCCGCTCGGGAGCGGCTCGGCCTTCTTCTGGCGGGCCTTGACCTTCTTGGGATCGAACGGGGGAAGCGGACGCGGAGCGAGGGTCTCGACGTCCCAGGTCGTGTCGTCGATCAGGGTGATCCGGTCGAACGGGGCGCGGAGGATCAGTTCGCGATCTTTTGAGTTCGGGTCGAGCGGGTTCTGAGCCTTGCTGATCTGAGGGAGACCCAACGCCGCGACCACGACGAACATGATGACGATGGCGGTTGCCGGGGGCCGCGTCTGGGGGAGTCGGGTTTTCATGCTCATTTCTCCCCTGGAGCCGCAGCCTGCGGGCCTTGACGCGTGATGATGGCTCGAAATGATCCCAAACCGCTCGGCACAACGAGGGTCGTCCCGCACGCGAGTGGAGGCCCTGCGGGCAGGAATCCCAGCCGGAGTTGCTCGACCCATGAGCCGTCTGCAAGATTCCTCGACTCAATCGACCCCGAGCGGGTCAGGAACCAGGCCGCCCCCTTGAAGACGGCCGGGGCATCGCTCATCGGCGACTGGAGTTTCGTGCTCCAGAGCCTTCGACCGTCGGCGGCAAACACGATCACGTCTCCCGCCGCGTCCGAGACAAAGGCATGGCCACCCGCCGCGACCGGCCCTCGGGTCCGAGGCGAGGTCAGGTCGACCATGGAGGCTGCGCTCAGGTCTCTCGCGGAGAGCGAGCGGATCTTGCCGTCGCTCGTCGCGACCTGGACCGCACCGCCGGTCGAAGCCAGTTCCGAGACGATCGGCTTGCCGAGCGAAGCCTCGGCGGTGACGACCAGTCGAGGCCTCGGATTCTTGACCTTCGTCAGTCGGCGAATATGCCCCTCTCCGTCGGCCAGCGCGACGGCATCGCCATCGAGAAGGACCGGCATCCGCCAATGGGACGGGTGGGCCTTATCGAACCGGGGGACGAAGGGGTCGGCCGCGAAGTCGCCCGTCACCGGATCGATCAGGTAGACCCGCCCGTCAGACGCCGGGATGAGAACGTCCTTCCCCCAGGCGATCGGACGGGCACCGAGAGGAGAAGGCAGATCGATCGCGCGGAACTTCCCGGTGCCGACGCGAACGAGGATGTGGTCTGCCGTCGTCGAGGGGATCATCACGATCGACTCACCGCACGCGAACCAGGCGGCGTCGAGTGAGGGAACGCGGAAGGTGCCGGGCTTCGACAACGGCTGCTCAACGAATCCGCCCCCCTCAAGCTGTCCGCGACCGAGGGACATCAACTCGCCGTCAAATCCAAGAGACTCGATCGACCCTTCAGACTTCCCTGAGACGAACGAGACCGGCCAGGGAGCCCCCAGAGTTGTCCGCCAGACGACAGACCCGTTCTGCGGGTTGACGGCGGTGAGGGCGGTGCCGGGGCCGTCGAGCGACTGCTGCGTGAAAACGGCCATCTTGTCGGCCACCTGCACCGGCGCGAGCGCGGGACCCGACTGACCGAGGACCCATGTGGCTGAGACCTTGCCCGTCTGGTCGTCGAGGTCGAACCGTCCGGGCCGCCCCGATCCGGTCCAGAGTTCACGGGCTGATCGCGCGATCGCAAAGGCTGGCCCGCTTGCCATGGTGTCGGCCGCGATCGAGGCGATCGGCTTGAACGGATTCGCTTCCTCATAGAGGCCGATCGAGTACGCGACGATCTCGTGCCGGTCGCTCGCCGACCAGATCACCGACCCCGAAGAGGCCGGTGTCTGCCAGGTCCAGCCGGCAACGGGGATCGTCTGCTTGGGGGTGACTTTCGAGCCAGCCTCGTCGAGCACGAAGACCCGCCAACGTCCGTCTTTAAGGGTGGAGTTTTCTGGTACGACCAGGAACCGTCCCACCCGCGTCGGTGAGCAGGCGATCGAGCCCAACTTGTGGCCGAGATATTCCACGGCGACGCACGCCGGGGGGTCTCGGTCAAGGACGAAAAGGCAGTCCTCCTCCCCGAGCACATAGAGGTGGAGACCGGACTCGTCGGCCACGGGACTTCGCGCCAGAGGACGGCCAAGGTCAAGGACACCTCGGAGCGACCCGCTGCTCAGGTCGAGGAAGAGGATCTTTCCACCCGGCGTCGCCATGATGATCGAGTTGCCCGACACGAGCGGCGGCTCGGTAACGTCATCTCCGAGTTCCTGTCGCCAGATCAGCTTCCCAGTGCGGCCGTCGAGCCGGACCAACTCATCATATCTGGCGTCGTTGACCAGGACGGCGGGATCGCCGCCGAGGATGGGCAAGGGTGGGAAGGCCGAAGAAAGCCCGACGGCGACTTGCCAGAGCGGTGCCCCGGTCGCGCCATCGAGCCCGTAGGCCAGACCATCGGCGACCGCATAGACGACCGAACCCGCATTTACGGGAGGCCGGCCAGGTTCGAGCCGGAGGACGAGCGTCGTGGGCGGCCCGAGCGGATCGGGATGGGGCTCGGTCTCGCCGGGGCGCTGGGATGAGTCGAACGAGACCGCCTTGCGGATGAGTTCGTTGGCCTTGACGAGACCAGCGACCAGCTCGCGATCGCTGGCCATGTCGGGATAGGTCGCGACGAGGCCGTCACGCGCCGCATAAGCCTTGTCGGCGGAGCCACTCGCGAGCGCGGCGTTGAGGCTCGCCATCGCCTTGGCCTTGGTCTGCGCGCGGCGGATTGCCTCTCTGGCCTGGGAGAGTTTGATCGGGGCTCGGGAGCGGGCGATCGCCGACTTTCCTGCCTGGCCCGCAACCTGGGCGTGGAGGGCGAGAGCCGACTCCGCCTCCGTCAGCGCGGCCGGATCGGCAGAGGCCCGGGCGCGATCGGCGAGCCCTTCGACAGTCTTGACCAACTGCTCGGCCAGTTCGGTCGAGGCGTCGCGATACGCCTCAAGGTCGCCGACCTCGGAGACCATCGCTTGAGCCGCCTGGAGTGCATTTTCCCACGAAGCGCCCGTATTGGACGTGAACTGACGAACCTTCGCCAAGGATCGATAGACACTCGCCTTCGCCGACCTCGGGTCTTCGGGATACGCGGCGAGGAATTGTTCGAGTTGCTTGATCGCGTTGCGATAATCGCCCTCGTTGAGGGTGTCGAAAGCCTTCGTGTACTGTCTCTGGGCCGACGACTTGACGATCACCTTCCAGAGGCCAAAGCTTGCGATGAGGAAGATGGCGAGAGTGATCGTCAGTCCCACCACCATCGGCGAGCTGATCACACGCTCTTCGCCGGGGGCGTCGGATGTCGGCAGGAGTCGCGACAGGAGCCAGCCACCGAAGTGACGTTTCCCCTTGGTTGTCGCGACCGCAGCGGGCACCGCGGCTTCGAGCCTTTCCTTCGAGCGATGCTTCCGCTTCAATATCGCGAACCGCGTCGGCCCGTCGAGCACTTCGGCAACAGAGTCGGCTTCGAAGAACGCCGCCGGTCGGGGAGACCCCTTTCCAGCCCCCAAGCCTTGAGCTTTCGGAGCCGCCTGGATGCGGGTCTTGTCATCTTCGCGGGCGGCGTCGTGCTCCTCGGTACTGATCACGAAAATCCGGGACGAGCCGACCCGAATCTCGTCCCCTTGGTAGAGGGTCGACGACTTGATTCGCTTCCCGTTCACTTCGAGGGCGTCAACCTCCGCCCCGGCGTCAATCTTGTACTTTCGCTTCTGCCACCGGATACGGCCGTGGACGAGCGCGATAGAGGGATCATTCAGCACGACCGTACAGGCCGGGCTCGAGCCGAAGATGAACGGCTCGTCGCGCGTAAGCGAGACTCGTTCGACGCGGCCACGACCGTCATGAACTTCGAGGATCGCCATGGATTGACGTAAACTCCGAACGGCCCGCGATTGCGACTAACGAAGGGGTTCTTGAGTGGCGACTTCAAAATCATAGCTGTCGCCGGTGGGGACGACGCGGAACTGGGTCCGACGGATCTCGGCCGGGGTCCGTCCCTTGAAGCGCACTTCGAGTTGCGCAAGCTTCTGCTGCGCCGAGTCGGGGTAGAACTGGAAGATCACACCCTCTCCAACTTCCACGCCCGCCTTCCTGAGCAGAGCGAGGTCCGAACCTTTTCGGCCCTGGCCCCGCCAGAGGAAGTAGAGCCGATTGTCTCCCTGCCCGTTGCTCATCCGTTTGACCGGCGCGTCCTGTGAAAAATGGGAGACGTAGAGCATTTGATTGCCCGAGACGATCGCGACCTCAACACCGAGGGCGTCGAGCTGCCGGGCATATTCATCCGCCGTCTGGCCGGGATTGAAGAGGATGCTCCAGCGATCCTCTCGTGACACGCCGCCGTCGCCCGGTCCGAAGCCATAGCCGACCATGCCGTTGCCGATCTTGGACGACCGCACCCCTGTCGCCACCTTGCCGCCCGAGGGCATCACCGCGCCGATGTCGACCTCGGCCATCGACTGGCCAGCCTCGGCGACGGTGTCGAGCATCGCCGCGGGGGTCGCCTCGGCCGAGACCTCCTCGAACTGGGTCGCTTCCTCTTCATTATTTGAAGCTTTCTGCCCGGCCGCCCCTCCCGCCACCTGGACCGTCTCGACCCCGCCGATCTGCCCGTCGGGACTTCCCCCGCCTCCCCCCGCAACCTCGATGATCTCTACGGGGGCTGTTACTCGCGACTGATAGGCCTGGTTCGTGGCGAGCACCAGCATCAGCCAGCCGAAGCAGATCGCAGCCCCAAGGATCACCGCCAGGAGCATCGACGTGACGCGGTCATAGTCCGATTCGCCACGGACGATCGGCGCAACCGTGCCGTCCGAACCCGCAGCCAGTTTCCGGCCCTTCTCGATGGAGATCGCGCTCATCGGGGGCCATCTCCCGTCGTCGCCTTCTGCTGGCCCCTGACACCGTCGTCGAGCTTGAGTGGGCGTACGGACTCGTACCATGCCCGCCACGCCTTCACTGCGGCCTCGCGCTGTTCCGGCGTTGAAGGGCTGGGAGGGCCCAGGCCGTCAATCTTGCGACTGAGGAGCTGCAAGCCCTGCCTCGCCTCGGTCACAACCGATTCATCGGGGTCTCGCAACGTCTCGATCAGTGACGGCATGAGCGAGAGGTCGCCGATCCGGGCCGTCGCCCAGGCCGCGACACGCCGGATGCCGGGATCGCGATCGGTGAGCAGTTTCTGAAATCGATCGCGATAGGGCGTGATCGCCTTTGGGCCTTCCTTGCCGTAGCGTTCGACGAGACCGGCCAGGGCGGAGTCGGCATTCTGCGAACGAGGATCTTCGAGGACGCTGAGCATCCCCTCGACCGCGCCGTCCATCGGGCGGGCGACCAGTCGTCCCCCCGCCTCGGAGATCGACGAGAGGTCTTTCGGTAGCCCCTTGCCGCCATAAAGCTCCCCCGCACCGAGCCGGCGGACCTTGATCCGTTCGATTGATTTGGCCGTCGACTTGGTGAGAAAGAGGACTGCCCACGCAGTATTCGGCGCGTCGCCGTGACTCCCGGTGAGCGAGCCGTCGGGGGACTGTTTCGCCGTGATATATCGGGCACCCTGGTCAAACCAGTCGACGTTGCCGAGATTGGCCCGGCCGGCGAGGGCACCGACACGCTCGATCCCGTAGAGGCAGTAGAGAGCGCTCTGGCCAATGACCGAGGTGTCCGTCGTCGTGAAATGTCCCGACAACCAGGCCAGTCCGCCATTGATCCCCTGGGCGAGTCGTGCAGGCGGGGTCTGGACGGTGTAGCGGATGCGTTGATTCTCGCTGAGCAGCGGAATCAGATACGGATTTTGCGCCGAGGAGGCGCGGCGATGGGCCAACAGTTGTCGCTGGCAGATCAAGAGGCTGCCGACCCCGGCTGCAGTCATCGAGAGGGTATCTTGCTGACTGTTCTCGTCGCGGTGATAGGTCCAACTTCCCTGGGCGCTCTGGGTGTTGAGATAGAACTGTGCCGCGCCGTCCCAGACGCGCGGGTGGATGACGACTCCGACATTGTCGGCCTCCCAGAGTCCAAGCACAGCATACTGCGAGATCGAGGTATCGCCCGCCATCCGTGAATCATAATCCCAGCCGCCAGCCGCTTTCTGTTTGCCCAGGATATAGTCGGCTACGCTTTTGATCTGCGACTTTCGGCCGTCGGGGTCGAGATTCGCGAGCGCCATGATGATAACGCCAGCCTCGTAGATATCGGAGCCGCCAGCCCGCTCGGGTTTGAAGGTCGACCCGTCAAACCGCTTGTCGATCGTGGCAACGCACGCCTTGAGGGCAGGGTCGGTCAGGGGCACTTCGGCCTTGAGCATCGCGAGCAAGGCCAGGCCCGACTCGCCCGCGCCGAGCATCGCGGACTGCTTGCGGAGAAAGTCGATCCCCCGGCTCACCGCTGGTACCTGCTGCGCGCGTGCCGTTCCCGTGGCGAGCGAGACAATGATCGCCAATCCGACCCAGGTTCGATTCCCGCGCGTTCGTCCCATTGTTGCGTTAGCCCCAGCCATGCCTGCGGCCCTGCATGAGATCATTGTACGGCGTGTCGACTCGACTAGCAAAGCAGACGACCCCGACGACCGCCATCAACGTTCCGTGACCAAAGGCCGGACCTCGATCTTTCGGAAGAAAATCTCCGCCCCTTCCGACTGGAACTGGATCTTCCCTTCGATCAGGCTGGAGCGGGTGCCGACGTTCACGACGTGGCCGTTCACGATGTTCGTGATCGTATCGCCGTCGCAGATCACCTCGATGCGGTTCCATTCGCCGGTCGGATTCTCGACGTCGTCCTTGCCGCGT
This sequence comes from Isosphaeraceae bacterium, assembly GCA_025356435.1. Taxonomy (GTDB): domain Bacteria; phylum Planctomycetota; class Planctomycetia; order Isosphaerales; family Isosphaeraceae; genus CAMFLR01. The sequence continues at coordinate 13,687 of JANXSY010000282.1, forward strand.
ATCCCGAGGGTATCCTTCCAGGCCGGGTCTCGACCCCACCAGTTATAGCGGCCGGAGTCGCGGGTGACGGCCTTGCCGCCCTTCTCGTAGTAGAGCTGTCCATCCGGCCCGACGCGGGTCTCGCAGCTAAGACTCGGCTTCCCCCGGCCGCCGACCATGAGGAGGTCTCCGCACCCTCCCTCGATGATCTGACACTCGATCGACTCCATCCAATGCCCGCCAACCGCGCCATCAGGGCCGACGCAGTGGAGGAGAATACCCGAGTCTCGACTCGCTTTCTCGCGCGAGCCCCAGGTCTTCGCCCCCCACTTCCACTCGGCGATGAGGTGGTAGTTCGAGAAGTTCCCGCACGTCGCCACACCGCCGAACTCTTCACCCGAGATGTGGAGCAGCCCGTCATGGACGGTGAAGACGTGGTGCGGGTCGTCGTACTGATGGTCGTGGGTGTAGGGGTAGAAGCCAGTGAGGTCTTTGCCGTTGAAGACGAGTAATGGCTGACCCGTCTTGATCTTCGGCAACTCCTTGGCGAATCCGGGTACGGCCGAGGGCCGCGCCGCCTCGATGGGCGTGCCCATACCAATGACGGCAGAGACGAACACGGGTAGGACCGCATGTAATCGCATCGAGTTCGCCTCCAGGGAGCGGGTTGGACTCACTCAGCGCTTTTGACGATGGATCTGCGCGCCGTGAGACCGGCAGAGGGACTCAACTTTCGTCACGAGCGCCTCTGTTTGGCACGGGATCGAGAGCACCATACCTTGGCCCGTCTCGATCTGCTCGGGCGGCGTGACGCCGAGCTGGTCGCTTCGAATCCCCAAGGCACCCAGCATCTGGATCGCGGAGTTGCCCTGGGCCGAGTTGTAGAAGAAGGCCACAACGCGGGTTGTAGCCGAGCCTTCGTGGATGACGCCGGGGCGGATTTGTGGGAGTTCCATGGAACGTGTCGACCTGAGTGGGGATGCGTGCTTGACGGCGGCGAGCCTTGCCGTCGCGTTCCGCCGCGTCGGCCGTCCGTCTCGTCCCAAAGTTTGACGGCGATCCGCCCGATCCGCAAGGTGCGTCCGCCCGCGAGGCGTCCCAAGCTGACTCGGGTTGTGGGAATCGCCCCGAGGCGTTAAGAAACACGTCGAGCCGGAGAGGAATACCGGTGATCCAGGCCCCTTATCTCGATCGAGGACGGCCCCTCATGGACCGAAGGACCGAACGCATCGCCCCCGCCACGCCTGTCGTCCCTCACGAGTCGGCGCTCCGCCGAGGCATCACGGTCTGTCCGGGAGTCTTCTTCGACGTCTATACCGAAGCCGTGCCGAACGAGCCGATCAGCCAGACCCTGGCAAAACGACTCTTCCCGCCGCTCTGTCGGCCCCTCGTGGAGTTGGTCCAGGCGATCGTGCCCCGGGGTGGCCGTATTCTTGACCTCGGCTCGCACGTTGGCACGTTCGCACTCTCCGCCGCCGCGCTCGGTCGCGAGGTCGTGGCGGTCGAGGCGTCTCCCCGCAACTTCGAACTCCTAAGCGCGAGCCGGGCCGCCAATCGCTTCGACAATCTCAGGCTCGTCCACGCCGCCGTCAGCGACCGGGTGGGAGAACTCCACTTCTTCGCCAACGGCCCATTCGGGCACGTCACTCAAGGGGAAGACCACATCGGCTCCGTCTCTGTGCCCGCCATCGCGGTCGACGACCTGCTTGAAGAGATCGGCTGGGATCGAGTCGACTTCATCAAGATGGATATCGAAGGCTCCGAGATCGCCGGCCTCCTCGGGATGGCCCGCCTCCTGAGCCGGCCCGATGCCCCTCCGATCTTCGTCGAGTCAAATGGGCATACGCTCCACTTCTTCAACGAGAACCCCGCCAGCCTCAAGGCCACCCTGATGGCTTACGGATATAGCCTCTACCAGGTCGAGGAGCGACGCCTCATCCCGGTCGACCTCCAGGAATTTCAGGGGACGACGGTCGTCGACTATCTCGCGGTCAAGACACCTCCTCGGATCGGCCGAGAGTGGAGAGTCGACGCCCCGATGGCCCACCGAGAATGGGTTCGTCGCGCCCGGGCCTCGTGCCTGTCCGACTTCGAGGACGAGCGACACTACGCGGCACGCGAAATCGGCCACGCACCGGAAACGATTCGAAACGATTGGCGGATCGTCAAGGCCGTCGCCACACTTCAAACCGATCCCGTCGACGCGATCCGGATGGCAGCGTCGAACTGGTCGCTAACAGCCCGGCCCGAACCCTGGTACGCTTTCTGGCGACGCTGATCGAGGACCGAGCGAGGGACTTCACTTAATGACAACGCTGATCGTCATGCTCGTTGCCCTCGCCTCCTCCGCGCCCGACCCGCTGCAACCGCTCGGACGACTCTTGGACCCCTCGATCCGCGAGACCTCCGGGATCGTCATGAGCCGCAAGCATCCCGGCGTCTTCTGGATTCACAGCGACTCCGGCAATCCGCCGATGATCCACGCGATCCATCGCGACGGGAAGGTCTTGCGGTCGTACCGGGTCGCTGTGCCCAATATCGATTGGGAAGACATTGCCACTGACGACGCCGGCCATCTCTACCTCGGCGAGACCGGCAATAACGGCCACCTCCTGCCGCTCAGAGCCGTCTATCGGGTCGACGAGCCCGACCCTCGCCTCCCTGCACGGGGCGACCTGCCCGTGAAGATCGCCAGCTATTACCGATTCGCTTCGAAGGCAGAGCGATTCGACGCCGAATCTCTCTTCGTCGTCGGACGCGAGGCGTACCTGATCGAGAAACGCCACGACGGCCGGGTGGCCGGCCTGTTCACCATCCCGCTTGATCCGCCCGCCCTGTTGACTGGCCCGGCGATCCCCAAGCGAGTGACCGAGCTGCCCGATTTCGTCGAGCCCGCGACCGGTGCCGACCTCTCGGCCGACGGCAAGCGGCTGGCGGTGGTCTCGAATCGCGAAGCCCTGATCTACGACCGGAATGCCGACGGTCGCTTGACGCTTCTCGCCAAGGTCCGCTACAAGAAGAGAGATATCGAAGCGATCGCGTGGGACGGGCTCGACTTGATCCTCGCGACCGAGGCGGGCGAACTCTTCCTGATCGCGGCGAAGACCTGGGCGGAATGAAATCGAGCGACGTCACAGTGATCGGCGGCGGCGTGATCGGTCTCTCGATCGCCTATGCGCTCGCCAGGCAAGGGGTTCACGCGACCGTCCTCGACCGCGACGAGTTCGGTCGGGGCGCATCCTGGGCCGGCGCGGGGTTGATCCCTCCGTTCACCGAGCGCCGGGCCTCCGGCCCGATGATCGAGTTGCGATCGTGGAGCGCGGTCCTCTATCGCGAGTGGTCGGCCTCGCTGCTCGAAGCGACAGGAATCGATAACGGCTATCGCAAGAGTGGCGGCCTCGACATCGCGATGACTCCGACCGAGGAGCGAGACCTCAAAACGGCCGCTGGCCGCTGGCGCGTCGAGGGCATCGCCTCCGAACGAGTTGGTCCGGGCGACATCGGCCGCTATGAACCTTCGCTCAATCCCGAACTCCGGGACGCTTATTTCCTGCCCGATCGCGCCCAGATCCGCAACCCTCGGCATCTCCGCGCGCTCCAAGCCTCACTCTTCGCGTCGGGCGCGACACTCCTGCCTCGGACCCCATTCGGCGGATTCGTGCGCGAGGGGGATCGGATCACGGGAATCCGCACGGAGGGGGGGATTCTCGCTTGCGGCCAGGTCGTCATGGCGGCAGGGTCGTGGTCGGGAGGCTTGATGCGAGAGGAGGGGGTCGAACTCGCGACGCCGCCGCTCAAGGGGCAGGTCGTCCTCTTTCGCTCCGACCGTCCACTGCTAAGTCGGATCATCGAGCGCGGCAAGAACTACCTCGTCCCGCGCGACGACGGCCGGGTACTCATGGGGGCGACTGAGGAGGACGCTGGATTCGACACGCGATCGACCCCGCGAGCGATCCGCGACTTGATCGACGAAGCCCTCCGGCTCTGCCCTGGGCTCGCGACGGCGGAGGTCGAGAGATGCTGGGCCGGGCTGCGACCGGGGAGCATCGATACCCGACCCTACATCGGCCGCGTGCCTGGATTCTCCAACCTGATCGTCGCGACCGGCCACAAACGCGCGGGGATTCAGCTCGCGCCAGGGACGGCCGAACTGGTCACAGACCTGATCTTCGGTCGAGAACCCGGAATCAACCTCGCCCCGTTCGCCCCGGGTCGAGCCGCCAGCCCGGCCGACGATATCGCGTTCCGGTCCTGATTCAACGGGTCGAGTCGCCGCCGACTACGAGCACCTTGCCGGCCGCTTCCAATCCCAGCGCGATGAG
>JANXSY010000008.1 GCA_025356435.1 Isosphaeraceae bacterium
CCCCGGGTGGGAGGGCGAGATGGGAGTCGCCGCGCCGACCGAACCCAATCTCGGACGACCCCACCCGGATCAGCCAGTCGCATGACGACGCGCCGAACGAAGCCACCGAGACCCCGTCGCCCGGACTGCTCGAATTGACAGGTCAATGAGGGGGTTACTAGAGTGAGAAGCGTCTACGACCGAACCGAACGCCGCCGCGCGGGAGAGCTAGGGATGGCCAACGCCTTCATCTTTGCGATCATGCTCTCCATCACGGCGGTCGACGCCCCCGCGACGCTCCACCCGGCCGACACCCCGGGCGAGGCCACGCGCGTGGTGATCGAGCTGAAGGCGAACGGGCTCTTCAAGCCGGCGGCGGAGACGAAAGAACCCGATCCGGCGGCCAAGGGCCTGGCCTTGCGGGTCGAGACGCGGGTCGAGTTCTTTGAGAAAGTCATCGCCGTCGGCACCGACAAGGCGGCCTCGCGCGTCGTCCGACGGGTCGAGAAGGCCGCGGCGGCGATCAATGGCGAGGTCCGGGCGACTTCGTCCGCACTCCGGCCAGAGGTCGCGCTGCTGGTCGCCGAGTTGAAGGGGGGCCAGGCGGTGGTCGTCAGCGCTGGCGGTCCGCTGACTCGGGGCGAGCTTGAACTGGTCCAGGGTCCGGGCGACCCACTCGCCCTCGCGGCCTTGCTGCCCGCCGCCGACGTGGCCAAGGGGAACACCTGGGTGGTCGGGTCAGACGCCGCGCGTTCGCTCAGCGGTTATGACACGCTCGACGACAACGCCCTCAAGGCCACGCTCGAATCGCTCGACGACGACAAGGCCGTCCTCCGCCTCAAGGGGACCGTCCGTGGCTCGACGCTTGGGGGTCAGGGCACGATCGTGATGGACGGTTCGTGTACTTTCGATCGCAAGGCCCGCCGCGTTGAGACGCTTGAAGTCAATCGGGCGGAGATCCGCCAGCCGGGGCCGGTGGAGGCGGGCCTCGACGTCAAGAGCACGCTCAGCGTCTCCCGCAAAGCGGTCGACGTGCCGCCCGAACTCGCCGACGCCGGTCTCAAAGACGTCCCGCTCGACATGAAGCCCGAACGCGAGCTGCTCCTGTTCAAGTCGCCCGACGGCAAATACACGATGATCCACGACCGGGACTGGCATATTTACTGGGACGGCGATCGCCAGTCGGTCCTCAAGCGGCTCTCCAAGGGCCAGGTCGTGGCACATTGCAACCTCACCACTGGCCCCAATGCCGGCAAGGGACGCCACCAAGACCCGGCCCAACTTCGTGACGACATCCGCAAGGCGGCCGGTTCGCGGTTCGTCCGCATCCTGGGCGAAGGCACGGTCGACGGACCGCCCGAGGGCGGATATCGCTACAGAGTAACCGTGCAGGGGCGCGAGGGCGACGTGGGCGTCCTCTGGTACTATTACTCGATCGCCGGACCCGAGGGAGACCAGGTTCTCGTCGTGTTCACCCTCGGCATCGACCAGCAAGAGGCGTTCCGCGACCAGGACCTTCGGCTGATCGGCACCTTCGAATGGTCCACCCTCCCGGCCAAGCCCTGAGCGGAGCGGCCGACCTTGCGAGCCTAACCCCATGAACACGCATCGAGAGATGACCTTGCGGATCGCAAAGCCGACCATTCTGATCCTCGCCGTCCTCGCGATCTTGCTCGCCCCGCGCCCGTCCCCGGCCCAGTCTCCCCAGCCTGCGCGTGCGCCGGAAGCCCCCTCCGAAGCCCCTCCCTCGCTCCCCAAGATCGACGCCCCGACCGCCGGGCGAGGGGGCGGCGGAAAGCCATTCAGCGACCTCACCAACCGTTACCGCTTTATCGAGCACTACACGACCCGCGACGAGCAGGCAGACCCCGGTATGGTCGGCCAGTATCACGTCGCGGTCAAAGAGGTCTTGAAGGAGACGGTTTCCGGACCGGACGGACCATCCAGACCGACCGAAGTGACCCGCCAGACGATCTTCTCCGAACGACCGGCCGAGATGTCGGGCATGGGGACCGTTTCCGCGACGATCCGGAACTATGAGCGATTTCAGGTCTTTCCCGACGACGTGGCAGCGACCGGCGACCGGCGGACGCTCGATGGCCTGACGGTCTGGTGTCATCCCCAGCTCAACGAGCTACCCCTGATCGTGAGCCTCACCGCAGGCCGTCGCCTGACCGAACGAGAATATGAAGTCTCGGCGCGGCAGGTCTTCATGCCCCACCTCCACTTGCTCCTCCCCCCTTCCCCGGTCCACGTCGGCGATAGCTGGCGCGTTGCCCGCAAGGCCGTCCAGGCGATGCTTGGAGAGCCCGAACTTCGGAACGATGCCGTGTTCGGCAAGTTCCTCGAACTCCGACGCGACGACGACGGCAAGACGACCTACGCCGTCTTCAACGTCACCGGTCGGGTCGCCACCCCGCTCGCCGAGCTGACCGTCAACGCCCAGATCCTCTTCGGATTCCCGACCCCAGTCCCCGGCGATCCGTCCAAGGCCGGGGGCCTCGTCCGGACCTCCGAGGAGTCACGTGTCGAAGCTCGGGGCGCGATCACCCAATTTCGCCTCGCCCGAGTCGCCTTGGGCGTCGTCCCCGGGGCCAAACCCCAGAGCCATCGATCGGCCCAAGAACTCGTGCTCGAACGTCAAGTGGGCGAAGGTAAGTCCGAACCTATCAGGCTCGTTGACGCACCCGCCCGCACCGAGGCCAACACCTGGCTGACCTATACCGATCCCCGGAATCGATTCGCCTTCCAGCACGCCCAAGACTTGCTCCCCCCTGACCGCCACCAGTTCGCGGCCAGGCCCGGCACCGACGCGGTCTTCCTGGTCAAGAGCCGTCCCGAAGGCCGCGACCTCGTCCGGATCGAGCTCTTCGCCAAGGAGAAGACGCCCGAATCACTGAAAGACATCTTGGATAATCAATGGAAGCAGATGAAGGTGGAGGTCCTTCCCGGCAACGAGGAATGGCTCCCCGAGGTCGACTGGCCCAAGATGAAGGTGTTCCGGATCGAGGCAGCCTTGAAGCTCCCGAGTCGCAGCGCTCGCGGGTCGCGGATGCACTACGACGCCTACCTCGTCCAGTTAGGCGGAGACGCGAGCCTGATGGTTGTCGCGACAACGACACGCGACGCGGTCGCGGGCTTCCGCCGGGATGTCGAGCAGTTGATCAAGACGTTCCAGCTCGGGAAGGCCTCAGCGCCGTGAGGGCCCGATCTCAGGCCGAAATCGACTCTTTCGCCGCGGCAGTCGGCACGCCCCGGCCTCTCGACGGGAAGGCCCGCTTCAACTTGAGGAAATGCTTCTCGATCAGGTGCCAACTCGCGAACGCCAAGGCATAAGAGGCGGACAGGGTTGCGAGGGCCGCGACGACCTGGACGGGCAGTGACCGATACCCAGGGTCGCCGAAGGACCGAGCGAGAATCGCCTCGATCGCCAATCCTAAGGGCATGTGAAACAGATAAATGGCATAACTATATTTCTCGAAACTGCGGAGCCATCCGAGAGACAACGCCCGGTTCGGGAGGCTGTCTGGGTCGTCGGAAACAAGATAAGTAATTGCTGATGCGAAGAAGATCGAAAGTGTGGTGAGGCCGAGGGTAAGCACTCGCTTGGGCATGTGCCAGAAGCTGAAATGCTCCTGTCCCAGGCAAAGGCCGGCGAGCAAGAAGCCCGAGCCGACGAGCCAGAGGGTTGCCTGAGTCTTCGTCGCAAGTCGGTTGCGATCGCGCCTGACGACGACAGCGGCGATGGTGCCTGCGGCGAAGGCGTCGAGACAGGCCGGCGTCCAGGAGAACGCTAGGAGGATCGATTGGTGTCGGACCAAGACCCCTACCCGCCAGAGCAGGCTCGCCGCCATGATCGCAACCATCACCCGCACGACGGCCCGACTCGGGCAGAGTGCGATTAGCGCCGGCCAGGCGAGATAGACCTGCTCCTCGACCGAGAGCGACCACAGCGAATCGAGCGAGGGGGGCTTCATGCTGATGCCGAAAAGCTCATTCAGGTTGGCGACATAACAAAAGTAAATCCATTTATTGGACAAATCAATTGAGGGATGGCCGATCCATCTCAAGACGGGCGGGACCGCGAAGAAGAAGACAACCAGGAACAGGTAATACAGCGGAAAGATGCGGAGCGAACGCCGGACATAGAATGTGCGGAAATAGGCCGGCGTGCCCCGGCTGTCGATGAGTATGCCGCCGATCAGGAAGCCGGATAGGACGAAGAACAGGTTAACCCCGACCCACCCCGCGCGGTTAATCGTGTCGATCAACCCGAGAAGCCCCGCGCCGCCCCTCTCAAGATTGAAGGCGTGGTGGACGACGACGAGGAGGATCGCGACGCCCCGCAGACCGTCGAGGGGCGGGAAGTGCGGTCGTCGGTCGGTCGTCTTGGGAGCATCGCGACCGTCGGCATTGCGAGTCATGTCGGGCATGTCGAATCCATTGAGAGGGACTCTCTCGATCGCCTATCGGCGCAGCGGGATTCGATCAGCATCGCATGAACATCCCCGTCGAGGCAATCTTTGATGGATCGTCACGAACGAGAATGAGACGGAGCCGGCCGAGCCCTCGCGAGCATCCCCGTCCACCGGACGGCGGGGAGACGATCGCGAGGAGTCGGCCGACTCCCATTTACGGGCTCGAAGGCCTTACCAGGCGAAGTGGGCGAAAGCCTTGTTGGCGTCGGCCATTCGGTGGACGTTCTCGCGGCGGCTGATCGCCGCGCCTTCGCGGTTGTAGGCAGCCATGAGCTCGTCGGCCAGCTTGATGGCCATCGGTCGGCCCTTTTTCTCGCGGGCCGCCATCAAGAGCCAGCGGACCGAGAGGGTCTGCTGACGGGTCTTGTTGACCTGCATCGGCACCTGATAAGTGGCACCACCGACCCGCTTCGAGCGGACCTCGATGACCGGCTTGACGTTCTCGATCGCGCGGTTAAAGACTTCGAGCGGCGGGTCGTTCGGGAGCCGCTTTTCGATCAGGTCCATCGCGTCGTAGAAGACCTTGAGCGCGACGCTCTTCTTGCCGTCGTACATCAGGCAGTTGATGAACTTGCTGACCAGCTTCGAACCGAACCGAGGGTCGGGGCGGAGCTGCTCCTTGCTGGCGGTAAACTTGCGGGACATAGAGCGTGCGTCCTATCCTACTCAGCCAAAGAGAACGAAGATGAAGGAGGGCCCATCGGCCCGGGGCGTTATCCGGTTCAGAGCGTGGGGATTCGGGCGATCGGCCCGATCGAGTCCGAGGACTCGACTTACTTCTTCTTGCCCTTGACGGGCGGCGCGGCCTTGGCCGGAGCACCGTACTTCGAGCGGGCCTGTTTACGGTCAGCCACGCCGAGGCAGTCGAGCACACCGCGGACGATGTGGTAGCGGACGCCCGGCAAGTCGCGGACACGACCACCACGAACCAGGACGATCGAGTGTTCCTGAAGGTTGTGGCCTTCGCCGCCAATGTAGGCGGTGATTTCCTTGCCATTAGAGAGCCGGACACGCGCCACCTTGCGGAGGGCCGAGTTCGGCTTCTTGGGCGTCATCGTCTTGACCTGAAGGCAGACCCCGCGCTTGAACGCGCAACCTTCAAGCACCGGCGACTTGGTCTTGTACACCACCGGTCGTCGCGGCTTACGGACGAGCTGATTGATCGTGGGCATGAGATAATCGTTCCGTTCGCCGCGACCTAACTCGGCCGGGCTGTATCCTGAAAGCCATACGCATGCGTGGAGGCGTCGGTCGTCCTTAACTCGGCTTATCCGACGCAAATTCGCGGAACCCGGTCGGTCGCGCAACGCGGGACCATCGGGCGAGACGACGCCGAAGCTAGCAGTTTAACGCCCCCGATCATTCTGTCAAGCCGAGCCCTCGGCGATTTGCCCGCGCGATCGCTCGCTCGCTCGGTTGACACGGGCAATGAGACCCCCTTACCTTAGCCGGACGACCGACCCACCACCGGCCGACGATCGAGGATGCGTCATGCACGACGAATTCGACCTGGATGAGTCCGACGAACTCGACGAAGACGAAGACGACTCGAACGTCTCGATGCCCTGCCCGCACTGCTTCGGCACGATCTACGACGATTCCGAACGCTGCCCGCACTGCGGCCTCTATCTGTCCAGGGAGGACCGGCCGTTCCGCCCCCCCTGGTGGATCTTGATGGGGGTCTGCATCTGCCTGCTGATCGTGGCGAGGTGGATTGTCGGTTTCTAGGCGGAGTCCGCGCCCCGATGCCTTTGAAGCTTGCCCTCATCTATGACATGGACGCTTGCCGAGGGCCGACGGGAGTCACCCGCCACGCCCTCGCGCAGCTCGAACGGCTCTCGGCCCGACCTGACGTGGCTCTGACCGTTGTCTCGGGGCGCATTCGCGAGCCCGACGGTCAGACCTATTGGGACTCGCTCGGCCCGATCCGGCGTCGTGAGTTACCGATCCGCACCCGCGACGCCCTCCGGGTCTGGCGGGCGATCGACTGGCCGGCCGTTGAGTGGTGGACGGGCGCGGTCGATTGGGTCTATTCACCGGCCGAATATTATGTGGCGACCCGCAAGGCCCGACTCGCGATCACCAGCCACGACGTCCTTCAAGACGTCAGCCTCGGCGGGCCTCGTCGCAAGGCCCTGCTCGCCAGGGTCTTCGCCCGGGCGAGCAGGGTGCTCTCGGTCTCCCAATTCAACTCCAATCGTCTTGAGGAACTGTACCCGGCCGAGACCAAGGCCAAGATCGCCTATGTGCCCAACGGGGCTGATGATCTCTTCTTTGAACCGGCCAGCCCTTCCGAACGCTCGGAGATCCGCGACGACCTGGGCCTGCCTCCCGGGCTGCCCTATCTCCTCTCGGTGGCGAATTTCCAGCCGAGGAAGAACCTCCTCCGCCTCATCCGGGCGGCAGGCCGACTGCCCGAAGTCGCCCGGGGCGAACTGGCTATCGTGCTTCTCGGCGACGGTGACATCTCCGGCACCCAGGCCGTGGGCGAGGCGATCGCGGCCCTCGGCGGCAAGGCCGTGGTCAGGCTTCCCGGCTATCGTCAGGGTGCGGCCCTTCGCGCGGCCTATGCCGAGGCGACGGCCCTCGTCTTCCCCTCGACCTGCGAGAGCTTCGGCATCCCCGCTGTCGAGGCGATGGCGCAAGGCGTCCCGGTCGCGCTGGCCGACTCGACGGCTTTGCCCGAAGTCGGTGGCGAGGCCGGCTGGTACTTCCCTCCCGAAGACGAAGCCGCGATCGAAGGCACGCTCCGAGACCTCCTCGACCGCCACGACGAACGCTGTCGGAAGGTCGACGCCGGTCGGCGGATCGCCGCGACTTATCGGTGGTCGGCCGCGAATGATCGCCTTGTCGAAGCCCTTCAGGTCTGAACCGATCAGGCCAGCCAGCGTGTCAGCGGTTCGAGCTTGAGTCCCCAGCCGAACAGCCCCGCGAGGCCCATCACGACCCCCATTATGGTCGGGATCATGGCGACGATGAACAGCCATCGCTTGCGGGTCAGCGCCGTCATGGCCAGGAGCGAGATCGCGATCGAGAGCGACGCCGCCTCAAGGTCGAGCTGGTCGTCGTGGACGTTCAGTGCCTCATATCTGGCCTCGATCGTCTTGGCCTCCCCCTGGAGTTCGACCATCTTCTTGTTCTGTTCGCTCGCGAGATCATCGTCCTTGTCGGCCTCGACGAGCATCGCGGCCTTCACGGCCTCGGTCTGACCAGTCGCATAGGTGCGAAGCTGTCGGGCCGACGTATGAAGGACTTCTTGTCGGATGTTCCGCGCCTGGTACCAGGCCCAGGTGTCGTTCTTGTCGATCTGGAGCCGCTGCATCGCCTGGTCGACGTTGCCGCTCTTGACCTCGCAGATTGCCATGAACGTGGCCAGAAGGGCGACGCTGATCGCGATCAGTGAGTTTAGCTTGCTGGCCGACTTTGACTCGGACTCTTCGCCCAGCAGTTCTTTCATGTCGAGTTCCATCGGCGGTCCTTTTCTTGTCGGCGGGTGAGGTTAGATACGCTTCGGCACGATCACCTGGATCGCCCCCGGGACGACGTCGACCCGCACGGGAGTTTCCCCGAGGATCTCGCCGTCGGCCTGGACCGGGAGCGGGTGTTTGGGGGCGATCGAGACCGACTTCTCGACCCTGTAATATCGGATGTTCGGATCGGCTTTATGTTTCGACGTGACCACATGCCAGAACAGGCCGATGTAGTCGAAGAAATGCCGCGCCTTCGAGACGCAGACGTCGAGCTTGCCGTCATCAAGGCGGATGTCTGGACCGTATCGGAAAGGCGGCTGCCCGAGCATGCCGACGTTGGCAACGATCACCTGTGAGGCCCGGGTCTGGATCGTCTTGCCGTCGATCTCGAGCACGAATCGTTGGGGCTGCATCCCGGCCAGTCGGGTCAAGGCGGTCCAGATATAGGCGGCCTTGCCGAACCGCCGCTTCTGCTCGGTCGAGGTGTCGCGGATCATCAGGGCGTCGAGGCCCACCCCGAGCTGGGTGAGGTAGTGCCGGCCGTTAACCCTCATCGCGTCGATCGTGGCGAGGTCGTGCTCGGAGACCAGCAGGCGGCTCGCGGCGTCGAGGTCGAGCGGGATATTTAACTCCCGAGCGAGGACGTTGGCCGTCCCCATCGGAATGATCCCCAGCGGCACCTTCGACCCCGCGAGGGCATCGGCGACGACCGAGACTGTGCCGTCGCCGCCCGCCGCGATGACGAGGTCGACTCCCCCTTTGATCTGGTCGAGGACCAACTGCCCGACGTCATCCCCCGGCGCCGTCTCGTAGAGTTCGAGCCCGCCGACGACGCAGCCGGCCAGGGCGTTACGGACGGAGTCTCCGACGGCGGAGCCGGCCATCGGATTCAGGATCGCGAAGACCCGGCCGGGACAATGTGAGGCTGTTTCATCGGCCTGGCTCATGGTCGTTCATCCTCGTGTCCACCAATGAAACCCGAGGGTGAAGGCAGATCGCGTGCCGTGCCGAGGTCGCATCAAGGCGATGCTGTTATTCACTTCCATTCATCTTGCAAGGCCTTGGCTTCGGGGTGCTTGGGGTCGCGCTTGAGTATCCCCTCCACCGTGAGCTTCGCGGCGGCCTTGTCTCCGAGTCCGAACTGGGCCTTGGCCAGCTTGACGCGGAGGTCGTCGGCCTTGCGGGGCTTGAGGGTGAGGGCGGTCTCGTATTCGTCGACGGCCGGGGCGAACTTCTTGCGGGCCAGGTGGGCGTCGGCCAGCAAGACGTGATAGCTCGGGTCATAGACATCGATGTAGAGGCACTCGGTTGCCCACTTCTCAGCCTTATCCGGATGGCCCGAGGCGAGGTAGCGCTCGGCAATCTGCTTGCGCAGGTCGATATTGTCGGCGTCGCTTGCGGCCAGGGCTTCGAGGTCTTCGAGGAGCTTGTCTTCCTGCTTGCGGCGGAGGTGGATCTTGGCCAGGCCGGTGATCCACTTGGTGTGATATGGGTCGTCTTTGCGGGCGATCTTGTAGAGGGTCTCGGCCTCGTCGAGGTTGCCGGCCTTCACCTGGAGTTCGGCGAGCAGGTCGAGCACGCGGATGTCGGGCTTGGACGGGTCGAGCGCGGGCTTGAGTACTTCGAGCGCCGCGTCATCGTCGCCGATCGACGTGAACAGCCTCGCCTTCACATAGCTAGCGAGGGGGTGCTTGGGCTTGAGCTTGAGGGCCTTGTCGGCGAGCGGCCGCGCAGCCTTGTAGTCGCGTCGGGCGTAGTTTTCGTAGGCCATCCGGGCGTTGAGATCGGGGTCATCGGGCTTGGCCTGGAGCTGCGCGGTGAGCTTCGAGAACGAGACCTTCGGCTCCTCGTCGAGCCGGGCCTGGATCTGCTTGACGACGCCGTCGACGAACTCTAGATACTTCGCCTCGAAGTCAGCCTTCTCGACCCCGAAGCACGCCTTGATGGCGGGCTCGGTGGTCAGACCTCGTCGATAGGCGTTGAGCATCTTGATGAGCGAATCAGGGCCAAACCTCTTGAGCATATACTGGGCATAGAGCTGAGCCTGGCAGTAGGCGAGTTGCCGGTCTTCGGGCTCGCTCGGCCGGATGAAGCCGAGGTTGATGGTGTCGAGGTTCAAGAGCCGCCGCGCGGGGACGCGTTCGAGCAGCATCTTGTTCCACGGCTGGGGCCGGGGATAGCCCTCGCTCTCGACCGCCAGCGCCTCGGTGTACCAGTGGGGGATATTGAACTCGGTCTGTTGCAACGTGATCACGTGAACGAGTTCGTGCTTGAGCACGCGGGCCCAGTTGAACGGCTGCTTGGTCGTCTTCGGGCTGGCCAGAGCGACGACCTTCCCGGTGCAGGCCCCGACGGTGGGGATGAATGGCAGAGCGACCGTCCGGCCGCTGAACCATTCGTGATCTTTCATGATCTCGATCTGGGTCAGACCCGGGGGCGTGTAGCCGAACCGCTCGGTCAATTCGCCGTGGATCGATTCGAGATATCTGGCCATATATTTGCCGAGGAGCGTATCCTGCGACGGATCAACCAGGACGTTGTAGTGGGCCGAATTGACCGGACGGTACGACGCCATGTGGTTGAGCACCTTCATCATGTTCTTGGCTCGAACATTGAAGGGGTCGGCGTCGAAGGCAACGTCGAAGAGGTCGCGGGCTTCGGGCTCTCGGCCGATCTGCATGTAGAGCATGCCGAGGCCGATCTTGACGTCGGCCCGCTTGGGATCGGCCAGCGCGGCGAGGAAGAAGGCTTGCTCGGCTGAATGATACTTGCGGCGGTCGGCCAGCCGCTCGGCGAGGGCGGCGTAGAACGTCGCAGGCTTGGGGCTGTTCGAGAGCGCGGCGGCCTCGGCGGCGACAGCCCCCGCGGGGTCCATCAAGAGGCGGGCCGTCGCGGCGAGGCGGGCGAGCGACTCTTCATCCTTCGGGTTCTCGGCGACAGCCTTGCGGGCGGCGTCTCTGGCTTCGGGGAAGCGCTCGTCGGAGATGTTCACGTCGGCCATCAACACGTAAGCCGAAGCCATCTTTGGATTGATCTCGATCGCCCGCTCAGCCTTCTTGCGGCCGTTGGCGAGCTTGTAACCCTGCAAGTCAGCCTGGCCGAGCGTGACGATCGCCTCGGCGGCCTGCGGATTGATCGAGAGCGCCTTCATGAGGTCTTTGCGGGCGTCTCCCTCCTGGTAGCCCGTGAGGAAAAGCTTCCCTTCGAGCCAGTGGGCCTGCCAGCAGTTCGGGTCGACCCGGATCGCCTCTTCGTAGAGGGTGTTGATGACCTCGTTGAGCGACTCGCCCAGCTCCTGGCCGACGGCGTTGGCGTGGTAATAGCGCTCGGCGGCTTGCCCAACGATCAGCATCCCAAGCGGGTCTCCCCGCAGTTCGGCACCGTGGGCGTTCTGGTAGTCGATGAACCACTTCCAGTCCTTGCCCTCGGGGGCGAGCTGGCCCTTGGATTCGAGCAGGCGGGCCTCGACCCAGCGAGCGGCGAGGTGGTCGGGCTTGAGTCCGTTGGCTGCCTTCGCCGAGGCCGCCGCGCCGACCCAGTCGCCCCGGTTGAAGAGGATCTCGGCGATTCGGGCCTGAACGTCGGCCGTCGTCGGCTCGACGCCCCTGAGCGCGTTGAGGGCCTTATCGGTCTGCCCTTGGCTGTCGAGGCAGTCGGCGAGGCCGAGCGCGATCGTCGTCTTCTCGGCCGGCTTGAGGTCTTTGGCTTTGGCGAGAGCCTCGTAGGACTCCTGTGCCTCGGCATATTTGCCGGTCTTCCAGAGCGTCCGGGCGTCGTCCGCCCCCCCCGCCCCGGCCAACAAGATCGGCACCAGGGCTGCCACCAACACGCCGATGATTCCGCGGACCCTGCCCATGCCGGACCTCCTTGGTTTCAGATTTCCTCCACCGTAACAGACGAACACCCCGAAGGGCTAGGGTCGGATCGTGCCGTTTCGGGAGGGGATTCGATCGGCGCGATCGAACGTCACAACGGAGGCATGCCGTCGATCCGAAGTATTGGCCGTCATCGCCATTCGGGTTGTCCGAGGACTCCAGCCGGGGGATGGGGGACGATCCGCACCCGTCCGTCGTCGATCTTAATGAGGCAGAAGCGGGGGTTGGCTAGGGTTACATTGCCCGCGGGGAATCGCGTCCAGGTGGAGATCGCGGTGGCCAGTGGCTTGCCAGCGGGCGACCGGTCTATGACTTCCTCGGTCTTGGGAATCGCGAGCTGGATGCGCCGATCGCCTCGATCAAGAGTAAGTGTTTGCCGACAGGCGACCAGAGCGGCCGGCCTCCGATCAAACTGACGAGGCGCGGCTGTGCTTCGGGGAGGAGGTCTCTGAGCCAGACCGAAGTCTTGCGGACGTGGGTCCGATCGTGTTGCCGTCAGGCGAGATCCAGAACTCCCGCCATCGGGATCGTGGCGGCCTTCGTCCAGAGATTCGTGTCGCGGTCGATGACGTGGGGCCCCTGATCAGCCGGCTTTCCCTCGACGGCGATCATGGCGAAGTAGGCAAAGCTTTCGCTGGCTGAATCTCTCGGCACGGGCCTGTGTGAGCAGGGTGCCCGCTATCGACAGTCCGATCCCCATTAGCCGCAGGGAGTCGAATAGAAGACTTCTTGAAAGCCTCGCATCGATACCGGACGGTCACGACTCCGCCAGGATCCGTTTCAGTTGGGGAGGGTCGATCTTGATCAAAACCGAAATTCACGGAATGGATGAAAAGTGACTTTGACGTGACATTCGTTCACGACTGAGTAACTTAGAAGCGTAGGCAAGTGAATTTGGCCGGATCAGACCGTCCGATGGGTTGGACGGCCTGATCCGGTCTCTATCAACAGACGTCAAAATCGTGCCTGGAGGTTAATCACAGGCTCTCGATAGTTCGTCAGGCTGCGGTCTTCTTCGACCGGTTTCTGAGGGCGAAGAGCGAGGCCAGACCCGAGATGAGGAGGACGACCGGAGCGGGTTCGGGGACAGCGGTGGGGCTCGGGCCGGGCGTGACGGTGGCGTGGGTCGCCGTGATGTTATTGGTGTCGAGCGTAACGGCCGCATTGAGGGCGAAGGCCCGGCCGTTAAGGCTGACACCGGTGGTGAGGGTATCGCTCGCAACGGCGATGATGTTTCCGGCGAAAGAGCTGTACGTGCCGAGCGTGGCCGAGCTGCCGACCAGGAAGAAGACGTTGTAGAAGCTGCCGCCGTTGGTCATGACGACCGACGAGTACGAGGCAGTCGTGATCGTGCTGCCGATCTTGAAGATGAAGAGCGGATCGATCTGACCTTGGGCGTCAAGGGTGAGAACCCCCGTCAGCCCGACCGACGAGGAAAAGCTATAGACACCCGACGTGAGCGTTTTTCCGCCGAGGTCGATGCCCGACTTATCCACCGCTCCACCGACCGCCGAGAGCGTGTTGTAGGCCGCATGCGCATCCGTCTCGGCATTTGTTGCAGCCGTGTCATTGGAGTGGGTCGTACCACTCGTCACGACGCCGGGGCCAAATCCCGTGATGGATGTCCCTGGGGCTACGCCAACATCGCCGACGATGGTGGTGTTGCCGGTGTTTGTCACCGTCGTGGCAGCGAGGACCGCGAAGCTTTCCGCCCTACCGAGATACCCGGCGCGGGTTTCACCCTGGAAACCAACGAAAGCAACGAAACTCACAACAAATAGAGCGATTCGCAACATAGTAATCAATACCTGTGGACGAGCAACACCATATTAAGGTGCACAACAACTTCTAATTCCTCTAGGAGCCTACATGGCTCTCAATAGGAGCCAACATGGCTCTCAAATAGAGATCAGAGATGGCGTGTGACTCGTTATGAGAACGATAAGCGATTATCGGGGATTGTCTAGTAAAAACATTAAGTTTATGCAAATTTCGTTTTAGTTATCCTCTTTTATTAACGGGATATACAATTCGTTAATCAACTATGACTATGCATAAAATGCGATTCGATTGACCAGAATATGATTCTTTTAGAAAACATACTTTGGACAGATCAAGCTTAGGCCAACAAATTCGATTGGATTCTTTTTCGTTTTTGAATTGGCGTAACGTGTTTTCCAATAGGTGATATGCGTCATCCAACGATCGAATTGCCATCTAAGCGGTCGCGACCCGCGGGAGCCGAGCATTACGGTGAATGTCTAAAAAATTCCGGCTCTCGCCGCTTCTGACAAAGATCAAGTGCGTTCAAGAGCCAAATGATTCATAAGATCAGTGATTGCAAAGATTAAAGTTGATGCAATGCATAAGACAGTCGAATTCAACACCCTGCCTAATAAGATTGGGTTCATTCGACCCGGGTGTCTTTTCAAACGAGAGATAAACGACAGATTGGTGATTTTACGAAACATCGTTGCAATTCGGCCTGGCGTTCTAAGCACCCTAAACGCGATCGCGGCAAAGTCAGGCCGGTCGCCTCGACACGCTCGATGTCGAGACGCCAGGCGATTGAGGTCCAAACCGTCTGCGACGGTTGTCCTTTATTCCACTGCAATACAAGAGCCCGATCGCTCAGCCCCCGAACGTCCGGCGAAACAGCGCGATCATGTCCGACCACGCAAGGTCGGTCGCTTCGGGATCATACCGGGGGCCTTCATCACGCATGAATGCGTGCTCGGCTGGGTAGTGGATCGCGGTGTATGAAGTGCCGGCCGTCTTGAGGGCGGCCTCGATCTTCAAACGGCCACCGGAGGGGATGTGGGGGTCGAGAGTGCCGAAGACGAGGAGGAGTTCGCCTTTGATCTCGCCGAAGCGGGCGAGGGTCCCGGCGTCGGAGTCGCGGCCGAGCCTGCCGTCGTGGACGCCCGTTGGATAGAAGCAGGCCGTCGCTCTCACGTCAGGCTGGAGCGAGGCGCGGAAGGCGAGATGGCCGCCGATGCAGAACCCGGCGGCGGCAAGGCTGTCGGGGGCCACCGAAGGGTGGAGGATCAGGTAATCGAGCACCGCGCGGGCGTCGGCGTCGAACGAGGCGACCTCGGTGTTGTTGGCGTTTGCGAGGCCGCGATCCCGTCCGGCGTCGTCGAATTCAGGGGCCCAGCCGGGGGCCTCGATCCGGTGATAGATCTCGGGCGCCGCGACAACGAAACCATAGCCCGCCAAGCGGATGCAGGCACGGAGCATCGTCGGGGTAAGCTGGAAGATGTCCGAATAGAGGAGCACGCCGGGATAACGCCCGTCGAGCTTCGGCCGGGCGACGAACGCACGCATCGGTGAGTCGCCGACGGGGATCATGACGGACTCGGTCTGGACGATCATGGGCGGATTCCTCGCGGTCGATAGGGCCTCGGTCCTCGGACTCGTGACGATAGCTGGTCACGACGCCCGATGCGACACCGTTGGCGGCGACGCTCGCGACTGCTACGATCGGGCAATCTTCTTCATTACTGTAAAGAATCGGGCTGGAGCGCGAGTCATGGCCGAGACCGAAGCCCAGTATCGGCTAGTCGTCTTTGACGAGCTCGACGAGCCGCAGCCCGTGCGAGACCTGTTCGCCTCGGTGACGGGTACGCACCCGACCGACGCGATGCAGTGGGTCGCGAGGGTGCCGGGGGTCTGGCCGAAGCCGCTCGACGAGAAGCAGACCCGCAAGCTGCTCGACGGCCTGTTCGAGCTCGAGATCGCCGCCGAGGCGTGGCGAGTCGACAAGTTTCCTGACCTCGGCCTCCCCCGGACGGTCCACGTCGCCGCGTGCGCCGACGAAGGGTTCCGCGTCCATGGGCTGAGGGGAGAGCCGACGCACTGGGTCCCCTGGGACAAGTTCGAACTCGTGAGCGCCGGGCTGATCGACGCCGAGGACGAGTTCCGCGCCGTCTCGCCCCCCTCCTGGCTCGCCGCGATCAACAGCGGTGCGCGGCTCCTGCTCGGCCGCAACCCCTCGCGCCCCCGGCGTGCCCGGGCAATGCGCATCTCCCGCGACCCGGTGCCCGAGGTGCTGCTGGTGCGACGAGAGCCGAGGATCACCTTCCGGATCGTCGCCAGCAAGATGAACTACGCCTACCTCGGAGACCGCCTCTGCTCCTCCTCCGCTGAGAACTTCCCAATCTTCCTCGCCGACCTATGCTCGCGCGCCACCTCAGCCTACCTTACCCACCCCACCCGCGAGATGCTCGATGGCGACGTGACCGCGGAAGACGTCTTCCCTGACAGTCAGGCCCTCCTCGACTATTCGCTCCACCGACTGTTGTGGAGCTGGTATCGTCGCGACGGAGAGAAGAAGGACAGGACCAACTCCACCTGATTGACCCCGTTGCCTCGCGCGGACTCCGGGTTCGGATCGAGTTCATCGGCCCAGTGCTTCCAATCCCGCTTATGGTACTTGGGACAGAACCGGAGACTTGGGTGCAGCAGACCGCTTCGCCCGCGTTGAGTTGATCAACGTCTCGATCACTTCCGGCAAGACGGGGATCTCCTTCGACAGCTTCTCGAGCCCGGCCTTCGTGACGAGATAATCGTCCTCGATCCGCACGCCGAAGCCCTCGCTGGGGATGTAGAGGCCGGGCTCGATGGTGAAGACTTCACCGGGGGCGAGGGGCCTGGAACTGTCGCCGACGTCGTGGACATCCATGCCGAGGTAGTGGCCAAGGCCGTGGGTAAAGAAGTGGTCCATCGAGCGTTCGACCCCGTCGTCCTTGGCGCGGAGGGGGCTTTTGCGGAAGAAGTCGCGGGCGAAGCTGTTCTGGCCGCCGAGGGTGGTCACACCGGGCTTGAACGCGGCGGCGACGGCAGATTGGCAGTCGAGGACGAGCTGATAGACCTCGCGCTGGCGGGGAGTGAACTTGCCGCCGACCGGCAGGGTGCGGGTGATGTCGGCAGTGTAGTAGAAGTATTCCGCGCCGATGTCGACGACGACCAGCTCACCGTCTCGCATGGTCCGTCGGTTGGCGTTGTAGTGCAGGACGGTCGAATTCGGTCCCGAACCGACGATCGACGCGAAGCCGGGCCGCTGGCCGCCGCCGCCCACGAACGCGCCCAGGATCGCGCCTTCGAGGCCATACTCGGGGACCCCCGGCGCGACGAGCCGGATCGCGGCGGATTGAGCGTCACCGGTGATCGCGATTGCCTTGCGCAAGAGTGCGATCTCGCTGGGCGACTTCACCTTCCTCGACTCGCCAAGGATCGCGGCCAGGTCTTTGAATCGTGCGGTCGTCGTCGCCTCACGGAGCAGCCGGGCAAGGCCAGCTGAAGGCCCTCCGGCGGTGGGCTTCGGGGTCGGGCTAAGGAGGTAGACGGTGGGCGATCGCGCTATCAATGAGCGTTTTCCGGGGTCGGCGATGGCGGCGAAGAGGTCGCCAAGGAAGGCCGAGGCGGGCTCGACCCGGTCGAAACCTGTCGCAGAGGCTGCCTCGGGGCCGGGGCCGAGCTTCGGGCCGGTCCAGTTCTCTTCGTGCGGGTCGCGGGCAGGCAGGTAAAGGGCGTCTCTGTCTTCGGCCGGCCAGAGGATCAGTGAGGCGTGAGGTGTTTCGACGCCCGTGAGATAGGCGAAATTGTTGGACTGGCGATACTTACCATCCTCGGGCTCCTCGGTCTCGCCGACGAGAACGATCACGACGTCGGCAGCCTTCGGCCCTTCCTCTCCCGGCTTACGACGCCCTCCTACCAAAGCTCCAAGAGATTCGGCGTCACGCACTCGCTTCATCAGGGCGAGGCGGCGGGTCTTGTATTCCGAGACGGGCTGTTCGAGGGCGGTCCGTGCGGCGACCTTCGCCGAAGGCGGCTCGTCGGCCCGGATTGGCGGTTGTGCCAGGCCGAGGAGGATCGCAATCCACACGAATCGGGTCGGTCTCGACTTCATAGGGCCGTCCCTCGATGGATGCCGCTTTCTGTTCTCTCGCCCCATCTTCTCGCGGGGGACGATTGTCAACAAGACGGGCGAGGAGTTTGACCGGGTCACTGCAACTTGAAGACCCGGCCGTACGTCGGCGAAGTGCGGTGCATTTTTGCGTGGATTTCATCGATAAATGGAAGCATGACTTAGTGCGTGGAAATTTTGTTAAAGATTTCCTAGATTCACACCAGCGCGGTCGGTAGTATCACCAATAAGCTGCATCAAAAATATTTTGTCCGTCATATCGAATTCGGGCGTCGGGCTATTGTTAGGCTCGCGCGGGCCGACATCGAGTTGAATTGAAAAAGGGGAAAGACAGTTGAAGAATTCTGGAATCGGCAAGTTCTCCCTCTTCGCATCCATCGTCTCGGTGAGCCTGATCCAGGGCTGTAACACCGAACCGGCCGCGCCGACGCCGCCGCCGGCCTCGACGGTCACGCAGGCCCCTGCTGCCGCCTCGGACCCGGCGAAAGTCCAGAAAGCGTCGGGACCAGGCTCGAATGCCGCGACGGATACGACGATCATCGGCACCGGCAAGAAATGACATCGTGACGCTCGGGCCCCTCGGGGCGCGAGCGGTCTAGACATCTGTGTTGTCTTATTCATTTTTTTCGGAGTTTCTCCATGACTTCCTCTCGAACAATCGCTCCGCGCGGGGTGCGCCGTGGGTTCACACTGATCGAGCTGCTGGTTGTGATCGCGATCATCGCGGTCCTGATCGCGCTGCTCCTACCCGCTGTTCAGGCGGCGCGCGAGGCGGCCCGGCGGTCGCAGTGCGTCAACAACCTGAAGCAGCTCGGGCTGGCGATGCACAACTATGAGTCGACCCACGGGTCGTTCCCGCTCGGCGGCAACCCGGGTGCCACCGGACCCGACGCGGCCGGCAGCGTCGGCTATTGGGGGGCCTGGAGCCCCCACACCATGCTCATGCCCTATATGGAGCAGAGGCAGATCTTCAACGCCATCAACTTCAGCTATCTCGGCCGGGGTTACTCTGGCGCGGGCGAGAGGGGGAACTCGACCGGGTTCATGGCCCGGGTCAATTCGCTGCTCTGTCCGTCTTCGATCGCCCCCGCGCAGACCTGGTATAACAACCAGCCGTTCGCCGGGAACTGCTATTGGGCCAGCACCGGGGCGAGCGTGATGTGGCTCGGCAACCAGAGCATCAACCCCAACGGCATCTTCGCGGTCGGCGGCGCTCCCTCGAAGATCGCCAGCATCACCGACGGCACCTCGAACACCATCGCCTTCGGCGAGCAGCGCACCGGCGACTTCAACGACTCCCAGAACTCGATCCAGGACATCGTCGGCGTCACCAATTATGGCGCATTCGGAGCCGGCGACCGCAACATGATCGCTGCAGGCTCGAACATGCCGACTGGACAGGGCGGGCTCATCACCACCCTCCAGCAGTGTGCCGCGACGTGGAATTCGCGGACCGGCGGCTACGGGACCAACGGCCAACGGAGCTGGAACGGCCGGATGTGGCACGTCGGCCTCTACGGCCACACCCTCGGCAACACGCTCGTCCCGCCCAACTCGCCGTACCCCTACTGCCAGTTCTGGGACACCAACGCCGACTTCGACTCCGGCGGCATCTGCGGCCTGACCAGCTACCACCCGGGCGGGGCCAACGTCGTCTTCGCCGACGGCTCGGTCCGGTTCCTCAAGAACAGCGTCAACTACCAGACCCTCTGGTCCCTCGGCTCGGCCGCCCAGGGAGAGGTCATCTCCTCCGATTCCTTCTAATCGCGGCGTCGCGATCCGGCCAAAACCAGGGGCGGCGTCCAGACCCGGACGTCGCCCCTTCTTCGTCGCACGAAAAAGATCTTGCCCGAACACGCGGCACAATCCCATGATCGCACGTCGGCGATCCGAGGAACGTTCCTCCGCCGGATGCCCGTCGGGTGGAACGTGACCTCTTTGCTGAACGTCTCATGAAAATCATCCTCATCCCCTGCATGCTCTTCGTTGCCGGCATGCTGATGTCGTTTGCCTGGATCGGCCACCTCAAGTTCAAATCGTGGAACTTCTGGACCGCCCTGGCGGTAAGCTGGCTCATGGTCTTGCCCGAATACATCCTCAACGTCTCCTCAGCGAGATGGGGACGAGGCGTATTTTCGGGTGCCCAGATGGCGTCGATGCATCTCGCGTCGGGCGTCTTGTGCGTGGCCATCGTCGCCACCCTGCACCTCGGCGAACGACTGAGCCCCTCCCAGATTTGCGGGTTCGGCCTCATGGGCATCGCGGTCGCCCTGATCACCTTCAAATTCTGAAAGTCGTCTCGGTCGCAATGTTGGCAGGGCCGTTCAGGAGGATTGCCCAGACCTGTTCCTGCCGAGATATTCCAAGGATTTCTGACTTTGCAATCCTCCTGCAGAGTCATCCGTGCGGCTTTACAGTCTGCGCGGGGTCTTGCTAGACTCGATTGCTTCCGCGACTTGACGCGATCGGGGTCTGCTGCCTTCGTCCGGCCCCGCCTTTCCACCCTTGCAGCAGGATTTCCATCCGTGTCGCATGAGAGCCGCCACCTGTTTACGAGCGAGTCGGTGTCGATGGGCCATCCTGATAAGATGGCCGACCAGATCTCCGACGGCATCCTCGACGCCATCTTCAAGCAAGACCCCAACGCCCGGGTTGCCTGCGAGACCTTGCTGACGACCGGCCTTGTGGTCGTCGCGGGCGAGATCACGACCTCGGCGAACGTCAACTACACCGACGTTGTCCGCAAGGTCGTCGAGGAAATTGGCTACACGTCGAGCGAGATGGGCTTCGACGCCAAGACCTGCGCCGTGATGGTGGCGCTCGGCAAGCAGTCGCCCGACATCGCGATGGGCGTCAACGCCGACTCCGACAAAGGCAAAGACATCGGCGCGGGAGACCAGGGCCTCATGTTCGGCTTCGCCTCGAACGAGACGCCCGAGCTGATGCCGCTGCCGATCGCCCTCTCGCACCGGATCATCAACCGGCTGACCGAACTCCGCCGCAACGGCACGATCAAGTGGCTCCGCCCCGACAGCAAGAGCCAGGTCACCATTGAGTACGAAGGCGGCAAGCCCGTTCGCGTGCATACGGTGGTCGTCTCAACCCAGCACGCCCCGGACGTCGACCACAAGACGATCCGCGAGACGATCATCAAGGACGTGATCGAGCCCGTGCTGCCGCCCGATATGGCGCACGAGAATGTGATCTACCACATCAACCCGACCGGCAACTTCGTTGTCGGCGGCCCGCACGGTGACGCCGGCCTGACCGGCCGCAAGATTATCGTCGATACCTACGGCGGCCGTGGCCGTCACGGCGGCGGTGCTTTCAGCGGCAAAGACCCGACGAAGGTCGACCGATCGGCCGCCTACATGGCCCGACACGTCGCCAAAAACGTCGTCGCCGCCGGCCTTGCTGAGCGCTGCGAGGTCCAACTCGCCTACGCGATCGGCGTCTCCGAGCCGGTGAGCATCCACGTCGACACCGAGGGCACCGGCAAGATCCCCGACCCGAAGATCGCCGAGATCATCCGCAAGGTCTTCCCGCTGACCCCCTCCGGGATCATCAAGTACCTCGACCTCCGTCGCCCGATCTACCAGAAGACCGCCAGCGGCGGCCACTTCGGCCGGAACGACCCCGACTTCACCTGGGAGAAGACCGATAAGGTCGAAGCCCTCCTCGCCGCTGCGAAGGGCTGAGATCGATGGGAAGCAAACCGGCCGGGGGGATCATCCCGGCTGGTTCTTCCGCATCATCTCTCGCTGTAAGTCCCCCCCTAATCCCATCGGAACGACGATGTCGTTTCAGTTCACATGTCGCTGCGGGCACGTCTATGACTTACCCGATAATGCGGTCGGGAAGTCGCTGAAATGCAAGGCTTGCGGGGAACGAACACCGGTAACAGAGTCAGCTCGGAGGCTCGGCCTCTCGACGGCCGAAGTCGAACAGGCGCTCGACGACTCGGCCCATGACGAGGTCAGTCAGCCCAGTCTGAAACCTGCTGTTCAACTTCAACTCCCCGAATCTCTGCCCGAACCACCTCGTGTCAAGGAATACAAGGTTCTTTCGCAGAAGGACAAGTGGTTCAGTGGGAAGTTTGATCCCGAGAAGCTAGAACTCGCGATCAACGCCTATGCGAAGCAAGGCTGGGTCGTAAAGGCATTGGCGACGGCAAGCATTCCGGGTCTTACGGGTATGCGCGACGAGATGATCGTTCTTCTCGAAAGATAGCCATGTTTTATACTATGGCAGACGGAATTGCGTTCGTGGAATCCACGTCTCCTAGGGCTCGTAGACTCGGATCGGTCAAGGTCGAGATCGGTGGTGTCTTTTCCCACGCGCAACTCAAGAACCTCGACGACGTCAAGCAGTTGCTCGCCCAACAGGTCAAGTTGAAGGGTGGGAACGCCCTTATCGACTTTACCTATGGTCAAAAATCGGTCGGTATATTTCGTTCAATGATTAGTCTTGATGATGTCGTCTGGTATGGATCGGGAACGGCGGCGGTGTTGACGGCCGATGATTTGCGGTAGTGGCTTGATGTCTTATCTTCACCAATTTCTAAGATATGATGCCTACATCTCTCGAACAACTCGCGCGTGCCGCAGCCATCGATGCCTTCGGCGATTCCCCTACCGTCGTGGCGCAGGCCCCGGCGCGGGTGGAACTGCTTGGGAATCACACTGATCATAATGGCGGGCTCGTGCTGGCCGCTGCGATCGATCGCTATACCGTCGTTGTGGGCCGGGCATCGGAGGGGCGGCAGGCAGCGGTTCGGTCGACAAACTTGCGCGGCGTCGAGGCGTTCACGATCGACGAACTGGCTCCAGGCGAGCAAGGGGCCTGGGGCCAATACGTCCGGGGCGTGACCTGGGCTCTCGGCGAGAATGACGGGCCACTCCGCTCGGGATTCGAGGCCGCGCTGGCGGGCGACGTGCCCCTCGGGGCGGGGCTCTCTAGCTCGGCGAGCCTCCAGGCCGCGTTCGCAATGTTCCTCATCGCCGCCGGGGTAATTCCCGACCTCACGCCTGACCTCGATGACGACGCGAGGATGGCCCTGGCCAAGACGCTGCGCCGTTCCGAGAACGCTTTCGTCGGCGTTGCATCGGGCCTGCTCGACCAGTTCTCCTGCCTGTTCGGCCGCGCGGGGCATGCACTCACGCTCGACTGCCGAAGCCTCGCCTACGACCGACTCCCGCTCGGCGACCCCGCGCCGGCGATCATCGTCGTCGACTCGGCCACCTCGCGACGGCTCGCCGACGGCATGTACAACGTCCGTCGCGCCGAATGCGAAGCGGTCGTCAAACACTTCCAGGAGCGTAAGGGAGCGGATAGAGTTCGGACTTTACGCGATATTACGCTCGACGAACTTCTGAGTGACTGGGATACGCTCGATGAAGCCCCTCGGCTTCGCGCCCGGCACGTCCTCACCGAGAACGACCGCGTCGTCCAGGGCGCTGATGCGCTCAGGGCGGGGGATGTGGTCGAGTTCGGCCGATTGATGTTGGCCTCGCACGCCTCCAGCCGCGACGATTTTCAGAACAGCTCCCCGGCGCTCGATGCCTTGATTGATTCGGCCCAGGTCTCCCCTGGCTTCCTCGGCGGTAAGCTCTCGGGCGCGGGCTGGGCTGGGTGCACGGTGAACCTCGTGCAGCACGGTTGCGCCGAGGAGTTCTCGAAGGCGGTCGTCGACGCCTATACGAAGCGGACGGGCCTCACACCGATCGTCCATATCTGCCACGCGGCGGACGGGGCCTGGGGCCGCGCGGGCTGACGGGCACGGCGTCAGGCCCCGTGTTTCACCGTCTTCAACTCTGAGGGCGGGACAGGGCCTCTCTGGCTGGAGGAGGTCCGGTCAGACTTCCCGCCGCCCTGTTGCTGCTCGACTCCGCTGATCTGGTAGCTGGTCGTGTCGTAGATCATCACCTTGCCGCCGTGGCTTCATGGGCTGCATTGGCTTCAGCGGTTCCATCGAAACGTCTGGCGTGCCAACGGTGTATGGGTTAATCCACCGACGGCTCGGGAGGTGCATCGCGCGTGCCAAATGACTCCGAGGTCCGTTCCGGGGAGGAACGTTTTGGCCCCTCCCAGGAGGATTGCAAAGTCAGAAACCCTTGGAATTTCTCGGGTGGCACCGGTTCTTGAACCGGTGAGTAGCGACTTCCGCACGAGTGTCTTGTCTGCTCTCGCCTTACATCCCCGGTTCGAGAACCGGGGCCACCCAACACAAGGGCTCCCTCTGTCATGAAATAGGACTTTGCAATCCTCCTGCGGCCCCTCACCAAGCGTTTCACGGGCGTGTCGAGACGGCCGTCAGTCACCGACAACGATGATGACGAACGAGCCGGGCAGGTAGTTCCGTCCTCCCTTGCGTTCCGGTTGTCCGGCGACGGGGGCGGGGGCAGGTCCAGACGACGCGGCGGAGAGGTAGAGGCGATGCGTCTCGGGGTCGAGAGCGATTGTCCGCGCGCTCGCTTGGGTCGGGATGGTCGCGACGACTTTGAACTTGCCGGCATCGCCTTCGCCGACGGCCGTCACGGTGCCGTCGCCGCCGTTGGAGCTGTAGGC
Source organism: Isosphaeraceae bacterium (assembly GCA_025356435.1). Taxonomy (GTDB): domain Bacteria; phylum Planctomycetota; class Planctomycetia; order Isosphaerales; family Isosphaeraceae; genus CAMFLR01. Next base: position 24,299 of record JANXSY010000008.1, read on the forward strand.
GAGGCCTTTTGCGGGGTCAAACACGCAGCCGTCGGCACCCCGGCCGATGTCGACGGCGTCGATCACGGTCCCCTTGTCGGCATCCATGACCACCATTTTCTGATTTCCGCAGGTGCTGAAAAGCCGGCGAGTCTTGGTGTCGAAGGCCAGTCCGGTTGGCCTCGTGCCAGGGGCGAGCGGGCGGCGGTTGAGAACTTTCAGGGTGAGCGGGTCGATCTCGGCGATCTCGCTCGAACTCCGCAGGTTGACGAAGACGTGCCCCTTGCCGTCGGAGGCGGCCCCCTCGGGTTCAGCGTTGAAGGCGATTGTGCCGACGACGGTGTCGCTCGCCGGGTCGATGACGGTGGCGTCGTCGGTCCGGTGGTTGAAGGTGATGACTCGCTTGCTGGCCGGGTCATAGAGGATCGCGTCGGGGACGCCGCTGGCCTTGATCGTGCCGGTCGCCTTCAACGTTTTGAGGTCAAAGACGGTCACGGTGCTGTCGCCGCCGTTGCTGGTGAATCCCTTGTTCAACTCGGGAACGATCGCAATCCCGTGGATACCAGGCGTGCCGGCCAGCTCGCCGACGACCGTCTCTTTGTCGAGGTCAACGACCGCGACCCGGTTGCTCCGCGAGACATAGAGCCGTCGCGAGGCGCTGTCGACGGTGAGGTAATCCCATCCCCCCTCGCCGCCGACGGCGATCTTGTGAACCTTCGGCGGGGCCGAGGCGGCCTCTCGGGCCGGGGCCAGGAACAGAGCCGAGCATGCGATCAGGACGAACATGCGCATCGGTTTCAATCTCCGCGATGTCGACAGGGCCGGTCAGCGATAGTCGTGATCGTGCCCGATCGGTTGGAGGAAACGGCGTCATCGGAGGTCGTTTTGTCCCTTCAATCGCGGTCCACACGAGTTTCCCCGTGATCTCGCAGGGTCGGAACCGTATCAAGGCCCTTCCCGACCCTAGACCTTACCACCCGGAAGGTTTAGAACGGAGAGATGACGGACCGCCCGACTGGCTCGGTCCTCGTCCTTGAACAACCGAGACGGAGCGTGCCGATGATTCGCAGACGCTGGTTTTCCCTCGTCGCCCTCGCCCTGTTCCTGGCCCCGGCCGTGACCCGGGCGGCCGATGATGTGCCGACGATCCCCGACCTCAAGGTCGAGAAGTATGCCCTGCCGAATGGGCTGGAAGTGATCTTGCACGAAGATCACACGACGCCGATCGTCGGGGTCAATATCTGGTACAAGGTCGGGTCGAAGGACGAAAAGACCGGGCGCACCGGGTTCGCCCACCTGTTCGAGCACCTGATGTTCCAGGGCTCGCAGCACTATAACGACGAATACTTTGGCCCGCTCGAAAAGCTTGGGGCCGAGATCAACGGCAGCACCACGACCGACCGGACGAACTATTACGAGACCGTCCCCAGCAACTCGCTCGAACTCGCCCTCTGGCTCGAATCCGACCGGATGGGGTTCCTCCTCCCTGCTCTCTCGCAGGAGAAGCTCGACAACCAGCGCGAAGTCGTGAAGAACGAGCGACGCCAGCGCTATGACAACGTCCCCTACGGGCAGTCAAACGAGGTGCTCAGCAAGTCGTTCTACCCGGTCGGGCATCCCTATCACCACACGACGATCGGCTCGATGGCCGACCTCTCGGCGGCCAGCCTGGGCGACGTTTCGAACTTCTTTCGCACCTATTATGTCCCGAACAACGCTAGCCTCTGCCTTGCAGGTGACTTTGACCCCGCCGAGGCCAAGCGTCTGATCAACAAGTATTTCGGCCCGCTGCCCAAGGGGCCGGACGTGAAGCGGCCCGCCCCCTCGACGCCGGTCCTCGACGGACCCAAACAGGTGACGATCACCGACCGCGTCGCCCAGGCCCGAGCCATGCTGACCTGGCCGACCGTGCCGACGGGCCACGAAGACGAAGCGGCGCTGGATGTACTCGCCGCAGTGCTCGGCCAGCTCGACGGCGAGAATCGCCTCTACAAGAAGCTCATGTATGAGAAGCCGTTGGCGTCGAACGCGGTGGCGTTCCACCCGACCTCAGTGCTCACCGGCAGCTTTCAGGTGATGATTACCGCCCAGAAGGGGCAGTCGCTTGACGAGCTGGTCAAGCTGGGCGACGCCGAGATCGAACGACTCAAGGCTGAAGGGCCGACTGACCTTGAGGTCAAGAAAGTCAAGATCGGCGAGGGCCGGGGCATGGTCTTCGGCCTTCAGGCGGTGACGAAGAAGGCCGACTTCTTCAACTCGAACAACGTCTTCCTCGGTGACCCCCTCGCCTACAAGGACCAGATGCGGAAGACCTTCGCCGTGACCCCGGCCGACGTGAAGCGGGTGGCGACGAAGTATCTGACGGCCAACCGGCTCCGCCTCGACGTCAACCCCGGCCCGGCCACGGCCCGCGCGCCCGAGCCGCCGGTCGACCCGAAGGCGCAGGCTCCGATGGAGAGGCCGCCGGTCGTTGCGGTGAAGGATGATTTCGACCGCTCGCTCAAGCCCACGCCCGGCGTGACCCCCAAGTTCACCGCGCCAACGGTCGTGCGCCGGAAGCTCTCGAACGGCCTCGAAGTGCTGATCGTCGAGCGGCACACCCTGCCGATCCTGGGCGTGAGCCTTGTCATCAAGGGGGGCGAAGCGCTCACTCCGCCGGGCAAAGAGGGGCTCGCGTCACTCGCGGCGGGCCTGATGACCGAGGGGACGACCTCCCGCGATGCGCTTACCCTCGCCGGGGCCTCTGCCGAGCTAGGCGCGTCGATCGACGCGGGGGCCGACCTCGAATCGATGTCGCTCGCGATGACCACCCTTTCGAGCACCGCCCCCAAGGCGCTCGAACTATTCGCCGACGTGCTGCTCCACCCCAGCTTTCCTGAGAAAGACCTCGAACGGCTCCGCGTCCAGCAGCTCGGTGCCCTGCTCCGTCAGGCCGATAGCGCTGAGACGATCGCCGGGATCGTCTTCCCGAAGCTGCTCTACGGCGAGTCGCACCCCTACGGACGGCCGAGGTCTGGGACGCCGAAGTCGATCAAGGGGCTGACCCGCGATGACGCCGTAGCGTTGCACAAACGTCTCTTCGTGCCAAACAACGCCGCTCTGATCGTCACCGGCGACACCACGCCCGACGCGATTATCCCGATGCTCGAAGCGGCATTGAAGGGTTGGGAACCGGGCGGAAACGTCCTGTTCGATGTCCCCCAGCCGCCGAAGTCGAAGCCGCTGACTGTCTATCTCGTCGACAAGCCCGGCGCGCCGCAGTCGATCATCCGGGTCGGCCAGGTCGGCGTGCCGAGGAGCAGCCCCGATTACAACGCGCTCCAGGTATTGAACTCGATCTTCGGCGGCAGCTTCGGCAGCCGGATCAACCTCAACCTGCGCGAGAAGAAGGGCTATACCTACGGTGCCCGGTCGGGCTTCGCCTTCCGCCAGGGACCAGGCCCGTTCCAGGCCGGTGCGCCGGTGCGAACTGACGTGACGAAGGAGTCGGTCATCGAGCTCGTCCGCGAACTCACCGAGATCGCCGGCTCAAACGGGGCGACCGAAGAGGAAGTCCGCTCGCAGAAAGATCGGCTCATCAAAGACTTCCCCAGCCGATTCGAGACGATCGCAGGCGGCCTCCAGAGCGTAAGCTCAGCGCTGGCCGAGTTGGTCCTGTACAACCTCCCCGACGACTACTTCGCCAACTATCAGGCCAAGATCGAGGCCGTCACCAAGGCCGATGTCGACCGTGTGGCGAAAGCCTATCTTGACCCCCGAGACATGGCGATCCTCATCGTCGGCGACCGCGCCAAAGTCGAGCCGGCTCTGAAGTCTCTGCCCTACGCCAAAATCATCAACGTGCTGACCCCGCAGGGCGACCCCCTCCCCTCCCCGGCGGAGATCAAAGGCGAAATCAAGTAAACAGCGACCATGACGACGCATCGGGGCTCGGTCGGAGATTCGTCTCCGGCCGGGCCTCGTATCGTTCACACGACAACCCGCAGACTCGTCAGGCGTTCGATCGCCAAATCGAGGGTCTCGTCCTTCTTGCAGAAGCAGAATCGGATATAATTGCGCCCGAGTTCTTTGTCTCGGAAGAAGCTCGAGCCGGGGACGGTGGCGACCCCGACCTCTCGAACGAGGTGCTGCGCGAACTCGACGTCGTCGGTCGCGCCGAAGGCCTCGATGCCGGCCATGACGTAATAGGCTCCCTGCGGCGGGGCGAGGTCGAAGCCGATCGCGATCAGGGCCGAGCAGAACTTGTCGCGACGGGCTTGATAGTCGGCGGTCAGCGCGTCGTAATAGGGGCGGGGGAGGCGATAGGCGACCGCTCCGGCGGCCTGGAGCGGCGCGGCGGCACCGATCGAGACGTAGTCATGAACCTGCCGGAAGGCGTGGGTTAGGTTCGGCGGCGCGATCATCGTGCCGACCCGCCAGCCCGTCACGGCGTAGGTCTTCGACATCCCGCCAATCGTCACCGTGCGCTCGATCATGCCGGGAAGGGTCGCGATCGCGATATGTTGACGACCGTCGTAGAGAATGTGTTCATAAATTTCATCGGAAATGGCGATCACATCCCACTTCCGACAGAGTGCGGCAATCTGTTCAAGCTCGTCGCGGGTGAAGACGGTGCCCGTTGGGTTGTTGGGATTGCAGAGGATGATGGCCTTCGTCTTGTCGTTGAAGGCGGCCGCGAGTTCGTCGGGGTCGAACGTCCAGCCGGGGGGACGGACGGGGACGAACCGAGGGGTCGCGCCGGCGAGGACGCAGTCGGGCCAGTAATTCTCGTAGAAGGGCTGCGAGAGGATCACCTCGTCGCCCGGATTGATGATCGAGAGCAGCGCGACAAGCATCGCCTCGGTGCTGCCGCAGGTGACGGTGATCTCGGTCTCGGGGTCGACCGCGAGTCCGAGGTGCCATCCGGCGTGTTCGGAGATCGCCGCGCGGAGGTCGGCTGCGCCCCAGGTGATGGCATACTGGTTGATATCCGCTTCAATAGCGCGGCAGGCGGCGGCCTTGACCTCGGCGGGGGCGGAGAAGTCGGGCATTCCCTGGGCGAGGTTGACCGCGCCATATTTCCGGGCCTCGACCGACATGCCGCGGATCACGCTCTCGGTGAATCGCGACGCCTTGTGCGCGAGCATCGGGTGTTGCATCGGGGACAATGCCTCGGGCCTCGTTCGGTCGTCGGAGCGACCATTGTGGCCGAATCGCCCGGGGAGTCGCAATGTCGACCCGACCGGAGAGCCTGCGGAATCGCGCGGATCGCTGTATCCGGCACATCGGGAACCGAGCCGGGACGGGCGGGGGAGAATGGGCGGGACGGTTCGGATCGGGCTGACGATAAGAGAGAATGAGTCGGCTCGGAGAGAGACCAGGCGTTGGGCCTTCGCCCCCGCCACGTGCAAGGAGGATCGGGAGATGTCGGAACGACGCGCGAATCGCTTGCGACGAGAGGGACGGGCGTTTCAGCCGTCACTCGACGGACAGATGCGTCTGGAGTCGAAGATCCTCCTGTCGCATTTCCATCAGGCCCTCGGCGTGCCGGGGCAGGTTCGCACGGCAGCCGGAGGCGCTGCGGTCGAGGTAGTGACGCCCCAGGGGCAGACTTTCTACGTCGCCGTCTCGTCAGGGCGGATCACAGCCCATCCAATGGCGGGCGGGCGCTTTGCCTTCGACGTCCTCAATTCCAACGTCGATTCCGTGCTCTCGATCAGTCCGATCGTCGACTTCCGGCAGATCCGCTCGGCCCATACCTTTGATCCGCGAGCCGTTCTCTATCCTAACATGCTCAACGTCGGCTCGATCACCGTCCACAGCGGGACGATCGGCCAGATCGTCGGATACCGCGACGCGGTCCTCTCCGGCCCGATCATCTCGACCGGAACATCACGGATCGACCGGATCGCATTCACACAGATCGTGCCGGGCGCTGCGATCATCACCGGCGGCGATGTTAACACGCTCGACGTGCTCAACGGGATCACGCTCAGCGGTGCGAAGACCGGCTTCGCGATCGGCCGTGACCTCAATGCGCTGACCGTGGGCGGCAACATCACCGTGAGCAACAACGCGGTCTTCTCCATCGGGAGAGATGCCGGCCTCACCCCGCAACTGAACCACGGGACCGGGCCGTTGCTGTCAGGCCAGTCGGCGATCGTCAACGGGAACCTGGTCGTCAATACGGGCGGGAAGTTCATCGTCACCCGTCGGATCGACCAGCCGTTCGTCATCAACGGCTCGGTCATGGGTGCGTCGAACGTCTTTGTGTTCGGCGGCCCGCCGTTCTTCGTCGTCGGTGGGACCATCACGGCCTGATCGATCGGCCGGACCGAGAAGAACACCAGGCCCGCCTTACGGTCGCCCCTCTCCTCGCGAGAGCCGGCGACCGAGGGGCGGGCCTGGAGCATTGTCTCGACTTGGGGCAGCGATCAACTGGTGATGCCCTTGGTCAGGTGCATGAAGGCGGTTTCGAGGTTAATCTCGTCTTCCTTGAACAGCGTTAGCTCGAAGCCCTGCTCGATGAGCCGGCTAGCAAGGAAGCTGTACTGGTGAACGCCCTCGTT